>JBDTCL010000202.1:0-28687 GCA_039923595.1 Antricoccus sp.
CAGTTCAACCTGTCCGGAAAGCACCACATCGTCATAACTGCGATCGAGGTGATCTGGATAGGTCGTACCTGGCGAATTCGATAAAATCGCCACCGCTATGCCGCTGGCCCGAAACCGGCGCAGTGCCTCGCCCATTGTGATCGGCGCATCGGATTCGGGATTAGTCAGAACCCCTCCCCAATCGGTGATAATCGCTTTCATCGACTACGCGCAAGTCGTCGACGGCGCCGTGGCCGCGTAGCGCCTGTGAGGTTCTCAGCGAGCGCCCGGATCGCTTCGCGGACAGCTGAGCTTGGTTGCGCGTCGGCGAGCGTTCGTCCCGCACGCATCGCAGCATCGAGCGCGCGATCATCGTATGGGATGAAGTCTTTGGGATTAATACCGGCAAAGCGACCAAAAGTTCCGGTGATCTCACTCGCCGGTTCTGCGTGCAGAACTGCTCCGCGCACCTTGTTCACTACCAATCTCGGCGCGACCGGTCCGATGAGCTCACGCAATTGGGCAAGCGCCCGAATCGCCCGCGCGACGGCGACCGGATCCGCTCCGCTGATCACCATAATCTCATCGGCCGCTCTCAATATCTCAATGGTGGCGCCGTTGCGTCGAGGCGCTGCTGTGTCATATGAGAGCTCCTCATCCTGTTCAATGCTAAAGGCGCAATCGACGATCGTCATCGGCACCAAGCCCCGTGCTGCGCTCAGAATCGGGCCGATCGAGGTGGGTCGCAGCTCAGGCCAGCGATCCACTCTGGAGATTCCGGTGAGCACCCGCAGTTGGGGACCAATAGCGAGTGCGGTGCGCGCGAGGGTTGGCGGGTCGATCCGCCCGGAAGCGGTAATTCGGCACGCCGCTGCCATTCCGGGAGCTTCATCAAGCAGCCCCAGCATCGGTGCGATTGCGCCACCGTAGACGTCGGCATCGATGAGCAGACTCGGTATCGCCAACGCTGAAATCTCGGCGGCGAGATTCAGTGCGATCGTACTGCGTCCAGGCGCACCTGTCGGACCCCAGACCGCGATCACTCGTCCGTGACGGGCGATATCGTCTGGGGCGGTTGCCTGACGGGCGAGTGGCGGCGGTGCCGGAAATCGGTGCGCCGCTGATGCATCAGAGTCCTGACCTACGCCGCAGGTAGATACCGCCAGCATCACCGAGCGTAATGTCGCGGCGATTGCTGCAGGCTCGGCGTCAGCACTAATAGCCTCAGTCAGGCCAAGATCGATTACCCAATCTTGCACTGAGGCAGGCGCAGCCGGATCAATAACGACGACCACTCCGATGCCATGAGCGCGCAATTGATCGATAGCCAGACGATCCAGACCAGGCAAATCGGCAGATACCAGCAAGGCGCGAGCCAAACCGCTTGCTCCAACGGCAAGCACATCGGCGACATCCACGCAGCGACGCACAATAACCACGCCGTCACTGCGGTCATCAAATGCGCTCACTATGCGCGATTCTTGATGCGGCAGCACGACCGCCGTCATGACGGTGATGTCATCTGCGCCTAGCATGTCTTTGACCGGTCCGCTGGCGGCGCAATCAACAGCACAATCGAGATCGTCTTGCCCTCGGTTTGGGTAAGCAGGTCGGTCACGGTGCAAGGCAAAACCTTAAGGGTGATCTGCAGGTTGCTGCTGCCAGTCGTGAGCGCACCGTTGCCCCGGCCGGTGACCTCTGCGACCGTGACAGCAGCTGCGGCAAGGACAACCGTATTGGCGTTGCCGGCCGCAGTCGCGCCACCACCGGGCGATGTCGCCCCACTCGTATATACATTAATGACATCGCCGCGCTGCAAGGAAGCCGGCACCCGCTGCGCGGGAACGCTAAGTGCAAAGACGGCATAGCTAAATTCCTTCGCCACTGAAGATTCAGTCAGCATCTCACCATTGCTGATATCTCGATGAAGTTCCAGCCCTGCTGGCGAGGTGACCGTTGCTAGGTAAGCTCCAGAAGTTTCGTAGAGCCGAACCCGTACCGGTTTCAGATCGGACGTCTGCAAGGTGGACCCTGCGGCTAGATCGTGACTGGCCGCCCATACTGTCGTGGACTTATCGGCACCAGCGACTACTTTGGCACCAACCAGGACCGAGGCAAGCACGATGACAACGCCGAGAACCAGCCGCAGATCAAGCCAACTCGGCCCCTGTAGCCGCCGGGCAGACGGCGAAGCGAGCGTCGATTCTGCGCCAGCGGTATCGAGATGTGATCGCGCCATCGATAATCCTCTCGTTTGGTTTGGTGAAGAATATGGCCTCGTGAGGCAGAACGATAGCGAAGTCCACAATTGTTATCCGGTGGACAACACGCTCGAGCGGTGAGCGCCGCGACTAGAGTGGCACGAGTTTATTAATCCAGGAGGATTCATGGCGGCCGAGCGGTTTCTTACTCTGAGCGACGTTGCGGACATCCTCAATATCTCCTCGTCTCAAACATATGCGCTCGTCCGCAGCAAACAATTGCGCGGAATTCAGATCGGCGGGCGTGCACAATGGCGTGTCGAACGATCAGAACTAGAGAGCTATATCGAACGGATGTATGCCCAGGCCGACCAATTAGCTGTCGAACCGGACTCGGCACAGGCGCCGTAAGCGGTCGCCGGCAACACGGCGTCTTAAATCGAACTTACAACCTGGGTAATCGCGCTAATCGGCATCGCCTGCACCATGGTGGGTCGCACCGGTCTGGATTCGCCGGGTGGATGAATAGCGAGATCGATAAAATCCGCTCCGACCCGGTCAATCGTGCCGCACGAGTGAACACCCGGCCCGTTGAGTATGCGGACTCCAGACCTATCACGGGCAATCGCCCGCAGAGCGTGGCGCGCATCGAGACGCTCGGCGATTTGGGCAGCTGCTCGCGTGCGCGGGGCAGCGACTGCGGTACCGAGTTGGCCGACCGCAACGACGGCCCGGAGCATCACAAGGCGCTCGGCTCCCAGGTCATCGACCACGGTCAGCCAATCAATTCCCACGCGCTGCAGCTGGCAGCGTAAGGCAATTTCGGCGCCAACCACCAGACTGATCCGCGCTCCAGTCGCCTGCCGCAGCCGATCAGCAAGCTCAATCTGACCAACCTCGACGCGGGTACGATCAGCGACCTCTCCCACGCGCTGCGCGGCGGTCTGCTCATCGAGCTGAGCGGCCAAGTCATCAAATAGTCGCTGCCATCGCATACCGGCACGTTGCCCCACATTGTGCGCAATTGCAACTGATCATCCACAACGATTCACTCCCACGTTTGACACAACACGGCTAATGCGCTTGAGTAGGCTCAAATGTTCTTGAATAAACACAAATGACATCAAAGACAGTCAAGGAGTTAGAATGGTCAGTACCGGTTGGAAAGCGCGTGTCGGTGTGATTGTTGCGATCCTGATGACCGCCATCATCAGCCTCGACTCGCCGTGGTCGGTGCTGCTCAGTACGGCGTCGAAGCCGCAACGCATTGTTGACTCATTAGGCCCCGATGTCATCGTGCTTGCACTCATTACGGCACTGCTTCAGATCCTGGGTAGTTGGTTGCTCATCGTCATCGCGCTGACCGGTGTCCAGACAATGCCTGGCTCAGGTGGCCTAGTCGCGCAGAAACTTGTCCGACGGATTGCGCCGCGAGTATTGCGCACAATGGCGTCAACGGTTATTGGACTCACGCTCCTGCCGGCGACGGCGTACGCCGCGCAAGCCGCTACACCCATCAGCGCCACCGTAGCCGTCGACGCCACCGTGGCACCCAACGCCGCAGTCCCGGATGTCGATTGGCCACAGACGCCCGGCTCGCCTATCAACAACCCCGACTTACCTTCCGACAATCCTGAGACGACAGCTCAGCTCGCTCCCACTTCGCCAGCTCCGCCAACATCATTAAGCGTGACTGTCCACGCAGGAGATTGCCTTTGGTCAATTGCTGCCGCCGTCCTTGGCCCCGGCGCTGCGACGGCACAAATATCTGTCTTGACAGAGGCCATTTATGACGCCAATAGCGCACTCATCGGCCCTAATCCAGATTTTGTGATCGCGGGTCAAGTTCTCATCATCCCGACCTAATTTTTTGGAGGCAAAATGTCCGCAGTCACCATAGCCGTACACCGCGCGCCAACCAGCGAACCGCCGGCGAGCACGCACCCTATTCAGGAACGAACGCAACCGCTATACCGACGTCTACAGGTCGTATCAGAGCAACTCATGATCGAGGGCCTTGAGCGCAGTGACCAGCTACCACCAGCGGCGATACCAGACACCCAACCAAACGATCAGGCCATCGCAACATTCGCAAGCTGGTACTGCCTCGCCGTTGCCGAAGTGCTGACGGGACGCCGCGGTTATGAGCAGCTACGCGCCAACAGCGCGTTGGGGATCCTGCAATGGATTCGCCAGTATTCAGTTCCGACAGGGCGACGTCGCACCGGTGCCGCGCCGCGAATGATATCGGTCAACTCTTGTATGCCAGCTGCCGGAACAGCAGAGGTGACCGCGATATTTCGAGTTGGACCGTCCGTGCGGGCAATGACGGCCCGCTTCAGCCACCTGAGAGGCGACTGGCGCTGCGTCCATCTGCAGGTGATCTCCCCTGGTCCGGGTCGCCGAACCGTTGCTCAACAGACCGCGCGCTGAGTCACTCCTCGGTGCCGTGGCAGCGCTTATATTTTTTGCCTGATCCACATGGACACGGCCCGTTGCGGCTCGGTCCGTTATCGCCTCCCGCCCGGCGGGCCGGTGACCGACCGGTCACCTCGGCATCTTCGCCGGGTTCGCCTGGACCGCTGAAAGTGAGATTTGATTGGCTCTTTGAGCCGGTGCCCACTAAAGCAGGGGACTTGTTAGTTGCCGTACTTTTGGCCGCAGCTTGCGTATTTCGCGGTGCCGATGTGCGACTTTGGATCACTCGGCGTTTACGACTCGGCTTCGCTGGGGTGGCGGCGATTGGCTCGCCGGGCTGGGCTTCTTGCGCTTCGCTGTCAGGAGCAAGCAACGCAGCTTGCTCACTTGCGGTGGCCTCAGGAGCTACGTCATTGACTTCGGTATTAAAGACGAAACCGACCGATTCCTCTTTAATCCCGTCGAGCATTGTGGTGAACATTTCAAAGCCTTCACGCTTGTACTCCGTCACCGGATCGCGCTGAGCCATCGCACGCAAGTGAATACCCTCGCGCATGTAATCCATCTCGTACAGATGCTCTCGCCATTTGCGATCGAGTACCGATAGCAGCACCTGACGCTCGACTTCGCGCATCCGTTCTTCGCCGATATCCTCCTCGCGCGCCTCATATGCCGCCTCGATATCAGCTGCGATCTCGTCGTAAAGTATGTCGGCGCTCAGCGAGCCGCGCCCACCTGCGGTCTCGAGGACCTCTTCTTCGGTGAGCGTGATTGGATACAGCGTTTTAAGAGCGCTCCACAGCGCGGTGAGATCCCAGTCTTCGGAAAATCCGGTTGACGTCGCTCCCTTGACATAGTCATTGACAACATCGCGGATCATATGTTGGACCTGATCGCGTAGGTCCTCACCCTCAAGCACCCGATGGCGCTCGGCATAAATAACCTCGCGTTGTAGGTTCATCACTTCGTCATACTTCAACACGTTCTTGCGGATCTCGTGATTCTGCTGCTCAATCTGCGTCTGCGCCGACAAAATTGACCTAGTCACCCACTTTGACTCAATGGGCATATCGTCGGGCAGATTAAGACGGTCCAGCATGCCCTCAAGCATTTCGCCGTTGCTGCGTCGCATCAGCTCGTCGCGCATCGACAAATAGAATCGCGATGTACCCGGATCACCCTGACGCCCTGAACGGCCACGCAACTGGTTATCGATGCGCCGCGACTCATGTCGCTCGGTACCAAGCACATAAAGCCCGCCAGCTGCGATCACTTCCTCGTGCTCGGCCGCGACCTCTTCCTTGGCCTTCTCCAACTCGGCTTTGTATGCTTCTTCGTATTCTTCGGGTTCATCAACCGGGCTCAATCCACGCTCACGTAGGCGCCAGTCGGCAATGAATTCCGGATTACCACCCAGCATGATGTCCGTACCGCGACCGGCCATATTGGTTGCCACTGTGACCGCGTGCAGACGACCGGCTTCGGCGATGATGTGTGCCTCACGCTCATGCTGCTTGGCATTGAGCACTTCGTGTGCGATTCCCTTGCGGGTGAGCATCTTGGAAAGCAACTCAGATTTCTCGACGCTCGTGGTACCGACGAGGACCGGCTGGCCTTGCCCGTTAGCCTCTTCGATATCTTCGACCACTGCGCCGAACTTGCTGGTCTCGGATTTGTAGACAATATCCGAATAGTCCTCGCGGGCCATCGGCATATTGGTCGGGATCGGCACGACGCCTAGCTTGTAGGTCTGTGTCAACTCCGCGGCTTCGGTCTGCGCGGTGCCGGTCATTCCCGCGAGCTTGTCGTATAGCCGGAAATAATTCTGCAGGGTGATCGTGGCGAGCGTCTGATTCTCTTGTTTGATCTCGACTCGTTCTTTAGCTTCGATGGCCTGATGCATGCCCTCGTTGTAACGGCGTCCTTCGAGCACGCGGCCGGTGAAACTATCGACAATCAGGACTTCGTCAGCGCGAATGATGTAGTCCTTGTCCTTATGGAACAGTTCCTTGGCCTTCAGCGAGTTGTTCAGATAACCGATCAGCGGTGTATTGACCGATTCGTAGAGATTCTCGATACCTAGCTGATCCTCGACGAGGGCGACACCCTCCTCAGAAATACCGACGGTGTTCTTGCCTTCATCGACTTCGTAATGTCGATCCTTCTTCAGCAGCGGTGCGATCCGCGCGAACTCCAGATACCACCGCGTCGAGTGCTCAGCTGGCCCAGAAATGATCAATGGTGTGCGGGCTTCGTCAACCAGAATCGAATCGACTTCATCGACAATGGCGAAGTTGTGGCCGCGTTGCACGAGGTCATCAACGCTCCACGCCATATTGTCGCGCAGGTAATCGAACCCGAACTCGTTGTTCGTGCCGTAGGTAATATCGCAGGCGTACTGCTCTTTGCGATAGGCAGCAGGCTCATTGGATTGGATGACCCCAACCGTCAGTCCGAGGAACCGGTGCACCCGGCCCATCCACTCGGCATCGCGCTTGACTAGATAGTCATTAACGGTGATGATGTGCACGCCATCGCCGGGTAACGCGTTTAGATATGCAGGCAGGGTCGCGGCGAGGGTCTTGCCCTCGCCGGTTTTCATCTCGGCGACATTGCCAAGGTGCATTGCAGCACCGCCCATAAGCTGGACTGGATAGTGACGCTGACCAAGCGTGCGGCTGGCTGCTTCGCGAACGGTCGCAAAGGCCTCCGGCAGCAATTCGTCGAGCGTTTCGCCATCTTTGATCCGCTTTCGGAACTCGTCGGTCTTGCCCCGAAGCTCCGCGTCGGTGAGGTCGCTAAAGTCGTCCTCAATAGCTTCGACTGCGTCGGCGATTCGAGCCAATCGCCGGACTATTTTTCCTTCACCAGCGCGAAGTATACGAGCGAGTACCACTGTGTCCGATCAGTCCTTCATGAGGGGTACGTACGTCGGCACCTGCAGTTTCAAGCGGGTACGACCATGGTCACGCGGACATCGTCCGCGTGACCATGGTAGCCCGCGCTCGGCGCTGTGGCCGCGAATTTCTCAGGTGCGTGTCAATTGCTCGATTTGCTCTGAGTCACGACTGGTAGGTGTATCAACATCCGCGCCAAGTCGGATGAGGCCATAGTCGTAGGCATGCCGACGATAGACGACTGTCGGTTGGCCGGTTTTAGAACAGAGGAAGAGGTAGAAATCATGACCGACTAGCTCCATCGCTTCGAGCGCTTCATCGACGGTCATTGGGTCAGCCGGATGGGTCTTTTCCCGCGCGATCACGCCGGGACCGTCCTGCGCCGAGGACGTTTCATCGTTCTCGTCGAGCATTTTGTCCAAGTCCGCGGCGGCCTTCACCGCCTCGGCTTCTGCCGTGGCTTGCGCGACCGACCGCGGCGTACGGTTGCCGTGATGCACTCGGCGGCGATCAGCAGCTTTGTGTACCCGAGTTTCCAGGCGTGACACGGCCGCATCAAGGGCTGAATAGAAATCCGCCGCGACTGCTTCGGCGCGGATAACTGGCCCCTTGGAGTGCATCGTTATCTCTACCCGCTGACAGATCTCTGCTTGGCGAGGATTGCGCTCGTGCTGTAATTCCACATCCACACGGATGACCTTTTGATCAAACTTGGTAAGTCGATCCATCTTTTCCGCGACGTGCTGGCGGTAGTGATCGGGAACCTCAACGTTGCGTCCACGAACGACAATGTCCATTGGTACCTCCAACTGAGTGTGCGACGTCATGCTGCGTGGTGCTGCATACCCCACCGTAGCGCTTTGCCTCAATCACTGCCATCGCGCTGCGTACACCGAGCGGTGCGGCGCGCTCAGCGATTGCTGGTCCGGCGAGTCGCGGCGATTGTCGCCGCGTTGACACTCAATGCGCCCAAGTCACGCAACACATTCGCCACCGCGCTGAGGGTCGCCCCTGTGGTCACGACGTCATCAACAATCACCACATGGCGCCGGTGAAGTGCTGCGCTGCTGCCCCGTCGACCGGTGAAGGAGTGCGCTCGCGATGCGAGGCGCTCGGTCCGATTGAGGTGTGTTGCATCGAGGCTCGATGCGGTCGTCGCCAGGGCGGCTATGACCGGCCAGCGGTCCTCGGTGCGACGATTTAGTTCCCTCGCAGTGCTACGCGCGATGCGTAACATGTGGTCTCCGCCTCGCACCCGCGCAGCGGCGCGGGTGCTTGGTACCGGGACGATCACCGCCCCGGGCACGGCGACAATTGCTTGGACCGCGTCGGCGAGCAAGTCCCCCAGCGGTCTGACAAGTTCTCGTCGGCCGCGTTCTTTGACCGCGATAATTGCCCTCTGCAGCACATCGTCGTAATCACCAAAGGCAACGCAGGGCGCAAAGCCTTCCGGGACCGGTTCGGGATACCGAAGCTCTAAGGCGTGAGCGCGCTCGATACACCAGGGGCAAAGCGCGTGACCGGGTGCGCCACAGCCGACACAGCGCTGGGGCAGCATGAGATCGCCTAGGTCACGAACAAGACCGCCGACGGCGGCTGCGCAAGTGCGTAGCATGACTCAACCTGGATAGAACGGATTGCTTCCGGAGACAATCTTGCCAGTAATCAATGACACCCAGGTCGAGCCGACCAATTGAAGTACAGTTCCGTCGCCCGCGCAAAGGACTGTTCGATTCGGCGCCGCGGCGATCGAAATCGCGCGCCCTGAGAATAGCGGCACGACAAACGAGGATCGCGTCGAGTCATCGATGGGGATTCGATACGGCACACTGCGCGGCCCATCATCGCCAAAAAATAGCAGCGTGGTGGAGTTCAACCAAGTCACCGAGCTCACAGTGAGGTCCGCTGCTAGTGGAACGGCCCCGCCAAGCGATACCCCGGTGGTATCTCGGATCACGGTCGCGAGGTACAAATGCGGACCTTTTGTCGTTTGGCCGATGATTGCTGCCCGGGTACCGTCGCGAGAGAGCCGAAGCGAACTGATGGTCAGGATGTCGCCACGGTCGGGCATCGCCACCAGCGACGGCTGGCCCTTTACCGGCACGCGGACGATGTCGGTGCCGTTGCGCACGACCCAGAATTCGTCATTCTGCCCACCCCATGATGGAGTCGACAGTGACGTCGTACCTGGTAAGGCAATCGGTACAATCGGTCCGGCCACCGACCCGGCGACGATTTCTGGACCCGCGGGCGTACTAGTGATCCCGGCGAATTCGGTGGCATCGACAGAAATGGCCGCGGACGATATCGCGGAGGCGACGCTACCAGCCGGACCGGGCAATGGCGCACCGTACTGGTCGAATACCGCGCCACCTGCGAGGTAGTAACCGGTGAGATTGACGCCGAAAGCGTCAGGGTCATATGACTCCCAGTCAGCGGGAGTTTGACTGCTGCTGACACCTGGCACATCTAACGGCTGACCGTCGACGGTAATCCGCACCGATTTCACACTAATATCGCGCAACGTCCACAAGATCTGAGCCGAAAGCGCCCGTAGTTGGGCGCCATTCTTATCCGGCATCCCGGTTAGGTCTATCTGCAGTTCACCAGAGTCTTCCGACACGACGCCGGTCTTGAGTTTGATGGGGCTTGCAAGCTCGTTGCGCACGCCTGCGGCAAGGGCATCGGACGGACCGGTAATCAAGCCTTCAATGAGGGTGTTTGCACGTTGTTTGTAGTTTTGCGGAAAGTATCGCAAATCGGGAATCACCCGAGTGCCAGTTGGATCGACGAAATAAAGTGTCGCCCTCGAGTACACGAGATCGAAGTCCGATCGCGTCATCGGTAATGTATCTGGCGGATTGGTGATGCGCCATTGCCCATCGATTTTGTTCAAGGTGTAATCGCGATTTATTGGCGCACTGTTGTTACGGAATACTCCTTGCGAATCGACGACCGCATTACTGACACCGCTAAAAGTCACGACCCTCTCTTGCGCGCCATTTTGCTGAATCGATGACAACGAATCGATAATGCTGACCGATGAACCTGGTTGCCAGTCTTTTGCCGCATCTGGGGTCAAAAATTCGCGGGCTTTTTCAAATGTTGGGTCGTTACTGACGAGGGCATCGAGAAAACCTCGTACCACCTCGGTAGTTGAGGCACCCTTCTCAGGACCAAGCACCGTCAACGGCGCTCCCGCGTTACCTGGATCTGCAGTCGGTGCATTGCCCACGATGATCGGTGTAGAACTGGTCGGTATCTGCGAGCAGCCACCAGCACCCAAAGCCACCAGCAATGCCACCACCACCAGACCGACCACCCGTCGATTCTGAAGCAATCGCCTCGGCATCACAGCTGACCGTCCGAGTCTTCAGGCGCGTCCGCTCGCGCCACCAGTCGCGAGCGGCCAGCAGGATGTCCGCCAAGCCAGCCACCTGTCTCACTGCGTGGAATGAGATTCAACGGGGAGGTGGTGAGTCGGTTTTCCGGACCACCCAGTGGCAACGTGATTCGGAAGTTGGCACCGGCGCCGGGCCGGCCCCATACCTGTAGCCAGCCATTATGAAGACGCACATCTTTGAGGCTAATCGCCATTCCAAGACCCGAGCCGCCGAGCTTGCGGACTCGGGCCGGGTCAGCGCGCCAGAAACGATCAAACAGATGCTCAGCAGCAGCCTGATTAATGCCGACGCCGTGATCGCGGACGGTGACCGCGACAGCGGTGTCATTTGCGGCCAGCGTGACCTCAACCGGTGCGCCCTGGCCATGCTCGACTGCATTCGAAACCAGATTACGCAATACTCGCTCGATCCGCCTGCCATTCAGTTCCACGTTGAGCGGGCCGTTGAGCGCGGCGAAAGAAAGCCGCACGCCGTGCTCCCTGGCAACGGCTTGATGGGCGTCGACTACTTTTTTGACCAGGCCCACCATATCGGTCGGTTCAGCCTCAAGATCGAGTCCACCGGCATCGTGCCGCGAGATTTCCAGCAAATCCTTCAACAGTGATTCGAAACGGTCTAGTTCGATATAAAGCAATTCAGCAGACCGTCGCGGTACCTCGGGAAAATCCTCACGGTAGTCATGGAGCATTTCCGCTGCCATGCGCACAGTTGTCAGTGGTGTCCGCAACTCGTGGGAGACATCTGAGGTGAACCGTTGCTGGACCTTCGACAACTCCTCTAGCCGCACAATTTGGCTAGAGAGGCTTGCCGCCATGTCGTTAAACGATGTCGCTAACCGCGCCAAATCATCCTCGCCTCGAATTTGCATTCGTTGCTCGAGGTCACCACCTGCAAGTTGGGCAGCGGTCTGCGCCGCTTGGCGAACTGGGAGAACGACCAGCCGACTGACCAGTAATCCAACGCCAGCGATAAGTACCACCAGTGCAAGTCCCGACAGCGTCGTTGTCTGCTGGACCGAAGCAACCGCATCTTGCTCGTTTTTCAGCGGGTAGATGTAGTACAACTCGAAATCACCCTGCACGCTGGGCACCTTCGAGCCGACAATCAGCACGGTTTGAGTGCTCCCGTCAAGGGGCACGGTCGCATACGCGATCGCCTGCTTGCCGTTGCCGATGACCCTTTGCAGGTCGGTTGGAATGACATCAATCTGCAGCGAATTCACCGAGATCACTCGTGGATTATTGTCCAGACCGTCCCGTTGCACAGTAATTACCCGAAAAATGCCTGCCGCTGAGGCCACTTGCGACAAATACTGGGTGCTTGCGCTCAACGCGGCGTTGATATTGCCGCCCGGCGTACCGCTAACGAGTTGTAGTTGCTGCTGCAGGTACTGCACACCTTGAGTGGATCGGGCGATGGCTGCACGTTGTTTGACTGAGATCAAGCTGGTCGTGATTTGGGTGATCAGGATATAGCCCACGATCGCGATGACAGCGAGCGTGATGCCAGCCGTCAGTGCCACAATCCGCAGTTGCAAAGACTGCCGCCATCTGCGCAGAATACGCTGCCGGAACAGCGTGAACTCGGCACCCGCGGCTCCGATGTAATAAGCCATCGCCGCGCGTGTCGATTTCTGCTGCGCGAGGTCCGGACTGGTTACGGCGGTCCCGCCTTATAGCCGACACCGCGGACCGTCAGCACGATCTCCGGACGCTCCGGATCATTCTCAATTTTTGAACGCAAGCGCTGGACATGAACGTTGACAAGGCGGGTATCGGCCGCATGCCGGTACCCCCATACCTGCTCTAGGAGCAGTTCTCTGGTGAAGACTTGGCGAGGTTTTCGGGCCAGCGCGACCAATAAGTCGAACTCCAGCGGCGTAAGTGCGATCAATTCATCATCGCGGCTGACCTTGTGCCCAGGCACATCAATCGCGAGGCCACCGATTTGCAACTCCTCGGCTTCTTCGGGCTCGATCCGGCGCAATCGAGTCCGAATTCGAGCGACAAGTTCTTTAGGCTTGAAGGGTTTGACCATATAGTCATCCGCGCCCGATTCCAGGCCCAGGACGACGTCGACGGTGTCTGCTTTCGCCGTAAGCATCACGATCGGCACCCCCGACTCGGCGCGAATCGCCCTGCAGACATCGATTCCGTTCATCCCGGGCAACATCAGATCGAGCAAAATCAGATCTGGCCGCAGTTCGCGGTACGCTGCGATCGCTCGCGCCCCGTCAGCGACGAAGGCAGGTTCAAAGCCTTCACTTCGGAGCACGATACCGAGCATTTCGGCCAGCGCCGTGTCATCATCGACAACGAGCACCCGTGGCTTCATACGGCTCCATTCAGGTCAGTGGTACCTATGACCATCGTCCCGGACAGCAGCCGAAATACTCGTAGTGACACGGCTCTAGTAGCGGTAATGGTCGGGCTTGAACGGACCGGCGACGTCGACGCCGATGTACTCAGCCTGATCCTTGCGCAGCTCCGTCAATTGCACGCCGAGTGCTGCGAGATGCAACCGGGCGACTTTCTCATCGAGCATTTTAGGCAACACGTAGACCTGATTGTCGTATTCGTCGGTCTTGGTGAATAACTCGATTTGCGCCATCGTCTGGTTAGTGAACGAATTTGACATCACAAAGCTCGGATGCCCGGTTGCATTGCCCAAATTGAGCAATCTGCCCTCGGAAAGCACAATGATCGAGTGCCCATCGGCGAAGGTCCATTCAGCAACCTGCGGCTTGATCTCGATCTTTAGTACTCCCTCGAGCTTGGCCAAGCCGGCCATATCAATTTCGTTGTCAAAGTGGCCGATATTTCCGACGATCGCCTGATGCTTCATCTGGACCATGTCTTCGGCCATGATGATGTCTTTGTTACCGGTCGTAGTGATGAAGATGTCAGCTGTATCGATAACATCCTCAAGTCGAGCGACTTGATAGCCATCCATCGCAGCTTGAAGCGCGCAGATCGGATCGATTTCGGTGATGATGACGCGGGCACCCTGGCCGCGCAGGGATTCCGCCGAACCCTTGCCCACGTCGCCATAGCCGCAGATCACGGCTACCTTGCCGCCAATGAGCACATCGGTCGCGCGATTAAGGCCGTCGATGAGTGAATGCCGACAACCGTACTTATTGTCGAATTTGCTCTTCGTCACCGCGTCGTTGACATTGATGGCCGGGAAAAGTAGTTGACCGGACTTGGCGAGCTCATAAAGTCGATGGACGCCGGTCGTGGTCTCTTCCGAGACACCGCGAATTTCCTTGGCCATCTCAGTGAACCGAGCAGGCTCTGCAGCCACGCTGCCCCGCAACAGCTCTAAGATCACGCCATACTCTTCAGAATCGGTGGGATCGGCGCTGGGAACGGCCTTTGCCGCTTCATACTGAACGCCGTTATGAATAAGGAGCGTGACGTCGCCGCCATCGTCGAGAATCATATTCGGGCCCGCATGGGAATCCCACCGAATGACTTGATCTGAGCACCACCAATATTCTGGCAAGCTCTCGCCTTTCCAGGCGAAGACCGACACACCCTGCGGATCATCGACAGTTCCTTTGGGACCGACCACTGTTGCTGCGGCTGCGTGATCTTGGGTGGAGAAAATGTTGCACGAAACCCAGCGCACCTGGGCCCCTAGGGCGACCAGCGTCTCGATGAGTACCGCGGTCTGCACCGTCATATGCAGCGAACCGGTTATCCGCGCGCCGGTCAGTGGTTTGCTCTGGCCGAACTCTGAGCGCAACGCCATGAGACCTGGCATCTCATGCTCAGCAAGCCGAATTTCATTACGCCCGAATTCGGCAAGAGAAAGATCGGCAACTTTGTAGTCGAGGCCCGACGGCGCCCGATCAACGGTGAGTTGCGGTTGGCTGGTTGTGGTAGTCACTAAGACATGCTCCAAGGTCGTGGTGGTGATGTTGAATGTTCGATGCGGGGAACCTGATCGTTATTCTAATGCGAACGTGCGACACGTCCGGCGCAAACGCGGGCTATCTTTCCATGACCGCTTAAATCCACTTGCAACTCAGCATTCTCGATGTACACTGACCCGCCCCGGCGTAGATCAATTCGCTCCTTGCCGGAGCGCAGTGTCACTGCACCCTCAAGACACAGAACGATCTGCGGCCCTGCGGCCCGCAGTGCGACGACGCTGCCGTTCACTGAGGCCATGCACAGATCGAACTCGCGAGCATCCGTCGGCCAGGTGAGCATTCCAGCTGCATCGCCGGCTTCTGGTCCGAGCTCACGTACGTCAATCACCGGCGATGGCGTCGGATCAAAATCAAGGATCCGAAGTAGCTCAGCGACATCGATATGTTTGCGGGTCAAGCCGCAACGCAGCGTGTTGTCGCTGTTTGCCTGAGCTTCCAGTCCCCACCCCTTCAGGTACGCATGCATTTGACCGGCGCCTAGGAACACCGCTTGCAGCGGCGCAAGAGTGATCAGTCGCAGCATCAACGACAACACGACTCCGATGTCAGCTGGGTAAGTCGATCCCAGTTCGATCGCGCACAGGTAGGCGCGCGCATCATCATCGTCCGGGCCAAGTCGCGCCACCAGCCGCTTGGACTCCTCCACTACCCGCCCAACAAGCTCCGTCTGCTTAGGCCGGGGCAAGCTGAGCAATGTTGTCACCGCCACGCGCATACCGTCTGCTGGGTTGCCGGTCAGCAGCGACGCGACATAAGGAGTCAGCAGCCGAATGCCTAGCCGGGCAAGTATCTGCGATGCCTCCTCAGCGCCGCGGAATCCGCACAACACATCGCATTGCGACATCGCCACAAAAAGCTCTGGCTTTGGCCAAGAATCCTTGTAATTGCGCATGGGATCATCGCGATCGATCCCTTGCGCTTCTTCACGCTCGAAGCCTGCACGCGCCTGAGTCCGGTTCGGATGCGCTTGAATCGACAGCGGCGAGTCAGCGGCGAGAACTTTGAAAAGAAACGGCAATCGAGTCCCGTACTCGGCATGTAATGCCGGACCGAGGTGCTTGATCGGGTCAGCATCGATTAATGCCGCTAGCTCCATTTCAGCCAGCTGATCGCCGGAGTGGCAAAGGATTTTCGATGACGCCAGCGGGTGCGCACCGAGCCATAGTTCGGCTTCCGGAGATTCAGTCGGGTGATTGCGCCCGGTGAGCTTCGCGATTACCGAGCGCGAACCCCAGTCGGACTGACGAATTTCGTTCTGCAGTTCAAACATTGCGAACCAGCCTAGCCTGCTGCGCTCTCGCGCGAGCTAGCACCGGCGGGCGCGGATGCGGGACGGACTGGCGGCACGTCTTCGGGAACGTCGTTCGGACGAAGGATGGTCGGCTCGAGGTAGATCATCGACGCTGCGGGGACCGCAGCCCGGACCCGCGCTTCGGCGGCATCGATCGCTTGGGCGATTTCTACACCTGTCGCGTCAGCTCGGACGCCGATTTTGGCCGCGATCAGCAAGTCCTCTGGTGATAGATGCTGGGTCCGCAGGTGTATCACATCGGTAATCACATCAGCTTCGTCTGGGCCGTGCAGCAATGCCTTGATCGTAAGCTGATCTTCGGGCAGTGCCGGTTCGCCGATAAGCAGGCTGCGCATTTCGATCACCAGAATTATTGCAATGACTCCCAGCAATACACCAATAGCGAGAGTTCCAATCGCGTCAAAAACACCATCGCCAGTGATCCAGGCGAGCCCGACACCAAGCAACGCAAACATCAAGCCAATAAGCGCTCCTGCATCTTCAAGCAAAACGACCGGCAGCTCTGGATTGCGCGAGGTGCGAATAAATCCCCACCAACTACGGTCCCCCCGCAGCGAGCGAGACTCACCGATCGCAGTCCGAAATGAATATGTCTCCAGTCCGATCGCGACAACAAGAATCAGCACGGCAACAATCGGCGACTCAATCGGCGCCGGCTGCGAGATCTTGTGAAGCCCCTCATATAGCGCGAAAAGCGAACCTAAAGCAAAGATGACGAGGGCGACAACAAAGGCATAAAAGTACCGATAGACACCGTAGCCGAATTGATGCTGCTCATCAGCGCGTTGCTGCGCCTTCCTTTTGCCCAACAACAGCAAACCCTGGTTGCCGGAGTCGGCGACTGAATGAACACCTTCAGCGAGCATTGAGGACGATCCAGTGATCGCGAAACCGACAAACTTCGCAACAGCAATGCCAGTATTGGCCAATAAAGCCGCCACGATGGCCTTGCTCGATCCATCGGTGCTCATGCCGGGCGGTCCTCCTCGAAAGGCCAATTAGTGCGGTGCGGCTAAGTGCGGCTGCGTTCGCTTAAGCCGTTGATCCTCTCGCCTCACTCAAGATCAGCAGATATGCGGTGGCAAGGTCGGTGATCTGCACAAGCGAAGCCAGTCGGCTGGTGGGATCTGCACCTGTCGCATTGATCAGCGTTAACCCAACACCGCGATCGGCAGCCTCTCGCGTGAGAATCGTACGGTAGGTCTCATCTGCGGACTCGCAGAGCATAACCAATCGCAGTGGTCTGCTTGGTCCGGCCGACGCGCCATCCTCGAACGGATCGAAGAAGATGTCCTCTGCCGCTCGTACGTATGGGCCTTTTAGCGCGGCTCGCATTCTGGCAATGCCACCGGGGAGTTGAACGTGCGCCACCGGAATCCCCTGCAATGCGAGCATTGCCGCACCGTAGCGGTACGCGGCGGCGGCCGACAGCAATGAATCACTGATGGCAAGCGGGGTGCTATCAAGGCAGTCCAAGGCGAGTCCCTTGGCGAGATTATGCATCGCTGGGACCACTGGCCCATTCTGCGCCGTGATCGCATCGAGCGCTTCAGCAAGAGCGGCAAGAGAATGCCCCTCGACGCCCTGCAATTGTGCGACAAGCCCATGTCCCACAGCCAGATACTCCCAGAATGGGAGGGCGCTTGAATCCTCCAGCTCGAGCACAATCGCATTGCGATCGACGGTGCACGAGGTTGCTAGCGCTGAGTCTTTAGCAGTGCAGACCACAAGCATCGTGCCGCGTTGTTGCGCCAGCTGTGCGGCCGCAAGGCTCGCCTCGTCTGTTCCGGAGTTGCTGAGGATCAAAAGGCAGTCATTGATTCCCAGCCAACTCGTGGCGTGATCAAGATGTTGAGTAATCACCGCTGGCCCGTTCAGTCGATCTGTGGCTATCGCGGACACGGCCTCTGCTGCATCTGCCGCGCCATCACCGGCGAAGACGATGAAATAACGGATCGGGCCGCTGAGGCGGGCAAAACCTGCTGCGGCAGAGATCGCGATTGCGGTGCGTCGCACCGCCGCACCCGCGTACGACGAATCAAGCAACACCCGCGCGCTCTCGAGACGTTCAAAGCTAGCGCCGTCGAGGATCGCCTCCGGACCACGGTCAGGCTCAGCTAGTTCGTCGGCGGCTGGCCAATCGTCTGCTGACACCGAAGCACCGCCCTAGCGGGCCTGGTCGGGGCGCGTTGCTTCATCAAGCAGAAGCACGGGAATACCGTCCACAACAGGAAATACTCGGCCGCATTCGGTGCACGTGAGCGTTTGTTCGCCACCATCTGCTTTGCCGAGCTTCAACGGTGCGTGGTGCGGCGCGGGGCAGGCAAGCAACTGCATCAATTGTGAACTGATCTGGTTTTTGATCCCGTTTTCGATTGCATCGTCCATGGAGGTCCCCTTCGTCATCGCTCGTCCTAGCCTACCGACAGCTCGCAGCTAATGAGCCCGGATCAGTTCGAGAAATTGATCGCGTAACTCAATCATCCGGACTTCAGTGGGAGATTCAACATTTAGTCGCAACAACGGCTCGGTATTCGACGAGCGCACACTCACTCGCGATCGATCCTGGTATTGCACGATGACCCCGTCAAGCTCGTCTATGTGTGCACCAGATTGGCCGCGCGCCAAGTCCCGAACGGCAGCAATGCGACCATCCGCATCCAGGACTGTCGAGTTAATCTCACCGCTTGCGACATATCGTTCATATTTACTAGTTAACGCTGATAAAGGTTGGTTTGCCTCGCCAAGTGCGGCGATAATGTGCAGTGCAGCAAGCATGCCGGTGTCGGCATTCCAGAAATCCCGGAAATAATAATGCGCCGAATGCTCGCCGCCGAAGATCGCCTGAGACTGCGCCATCAGTGCCTTCATATTCGAATGGCCGACTTTGCCACGAACTGCAACGCCGCCGAGTTCGGTAACCAACTCTGGCACCGTTTGCGACGTGATGACGTTGTAGACAACTGCTGCGCCCGGCACCCGGGCCAACTCGCGAGCGGCAATCATCGCACTGATTGCCGACGGTGACACTGATCCACCGCGTTCGTCAACAACGAAGCAGCGATCAGCATCGCCATCGAATGCCAGTCCAAGGTCGGCGCCCTCTCGGACGACGGCCGCTTGCAGGTCGACGAGGTTGTCAGGATTCAGTGGATCGGCCGGATGGTTCGGGAAGGTGCCATCCAATTCGAAGTAAAGCGGCACAATCTCGATATTCGTGCCGGCAAAGACGGCTGGCACAGTATGCCCCGCCATCCCGTTAGCGGCGTCGACAACAACTTTCAAGGGGCGCACATCGCTGATGTCGACTAATCGGTGAAGGTGCGCGACGTAGGCCTCAAGGGAGTCGAGATTGCGCCGTGACCCTCGCGATGCGACATCAATCAAGCCCTGCGCCGCCAGGTCGCGCACCTGCGCTAAACCAGTGTCGAGGCCCACTCCCCCGGCACCGGCGAGGCAGAACTTCATCCCGTTATAGGCCGCTGGATTGTGGCTAGCGGTGACCATGATCCCGGGTGCGTGCTGCCATCCGGAGGCGAAATACAACTGATCGGTAGCGCACAGTCCGATCACGATTGCGGTACTTCCTTGCGCGGTAATGCCCTCGGCGAGTGCCTCGATCAGCGCCCCGGTGGTCGGGCGCATGTCACCACCGACGACGATCTGGCGACCAAGATCCCGATCAGTGAGATAGCGAGCCCACGCTGCGCCAATACTGCGAGCGGAATCAACATTGAAATCGCCCGGACATAGACCACGTACGTCATAGGCTTTGAATATCGAGCCGAAATTCACCCGCCGCCACCGTGCGGTACCACCCTGAGGTGTCCCCGGCGACCTTTGCCGCTGATCATCGGTCCACGGCGGGGTGCTGGCTGCGAAATCAAATCTGGATCTGGGCGGGCAGCCTCACGCACTGCGTCAGCAAGAGCAAGCAAGTCATCGGTGGATGGTCCGGGATCGTTAAAATCGCCTTCACTGCGAAGCACTTCCCAACCACGCGGGACGGTAAGCCGGCAAGCGTGATCTTCGCACAGGTCATAACTGTGCGGCTCGGAAAAGACCGCTAGCGGACCGACGACTGCCGTTGATTCCGCGTTGACATACGTGAGCGTCGCAACAGCGGACCTATCGCATACGGGGCGACTGCATCTGCGGGCTGCTTTCACGTCACCGAGATTAGTCCCGGTTTCGCTCGTCGAGCGGTAACCGCGCCGGAAGCTGCGAAAATGTCGCATCGCCGCGGACTGCTCGGTTAAGGTATGACCATGGTGGCGAAGGCGCACTAACTCGATGACAAGAGCCGGGCAAGCAGCTGCATCAGCCAGTCGACGGCGCCGTGATCGCCGTGGCCGCGGCCTGCGGGGTCGTTTGGTACCCATTGATGCGCCGCTTTCGCGCTCTCGAGCCGAAGCCTTTGACGATCTCGTTCTCGACGCAGTTGAGAGCCTAGATCCGCGCTGGGCTGAGGCTGTCGACGCGGTGGAGTTTGCGGTAGAGGATGTTCCGCACATTGCTCACGGAAGCACCGACGAACTAGTACTACAACCGAACGTCATCGAGGATGGCTCGGTCCCCTTATCGCGATTGATCCCTGGCCGGCGTTCAGGAGACGGCCAGATCCTCGCGCCACGCATCGTTTTGTACCGACGACCACTAGAGATTCGGGGACAAAGCGTTGCGGACTTAAGCTCGCTGGTCCGCGACATCGTCATCGAGCAAATCGCTGCATTACTAAATCGCGATCCTGATGAAATAGCCGGTAACTGACTGAAATAGCCGCGCGTCGAAATCGCTACGAAGCGTTGCGCCGAAGATTCTTTAGTCGGCGACGCTCACGCTCAGATAACCCACCCCAGATGCCGAAGCGCTCGTCCTTGGCTAGCGCGTATTCAAGACATTCGTCCTTTACCTCACAGCCCACACAGATCTTTTTGGCCTCGCGGGTGGATCCGCCCTTTTCCGGAAAGAACGCCTCTGGATCAGTCTGCGCGCACAGTGCGCGTTCCTGCCAGTCCTGCTCTTCGTCTTCGCCGGCTCCCCAAAATGCGTGGGTAAATACCTGCGCCTCGGTCACAGTTGATGCCCCTTCCGGTTTGTAAAAAACATTGGTGTAATTACACGTGTGTCGCTAGTCGTAAGTCAAGCCCTTTGGTGATATTCACCTAATTCGTCACTAACGTTGCCCGAGCGCGGTGGTCGGCTCAGAGTTTACTGATCATCAGTTATCGATCCCGCACCTCTGCGGCACGAACGGTACCTGACAAGATGGGTTCGTGCCTGAGACTGCCGAACAATCGCCTCAAACGATCACCGTGCTTGCTGGCGGGATCGGCGGCGCGAAGTACTTGCAAGGAGTGCGCCAATACGCCGCGCGAACTGGCGCCGAGGTCACCGCGATTGTCAATACCGGCGATGATGCCACCATGCATGGTTTGCGCATCTGCCCCGACCTCGACAGTGTGATGTACACCCTCGGTGATGCTCACGATCGCGATCGTGGCTGGGGGCAGCTGGGTGAGTCTTGGGTGGTCGGCAGCGAGTTGAAGATCTATGGTGCCGGGCCAACCTGGTTCAACCTCGGCGATAAGGACATCGCGACGCATCTGGTCCGTACCCAGATGCTCGACGCGGGTTATCCGCTCAGCGCGGTTACCGCCGCGTTATGCGATCGTTGGCAGCCGGGTGTGCGACTACTGCCAATGTCCGACGATCGGTGCGAAACCCACGTCGTGGTCGATCTGCCAGACGGAACTCCTGATCAACGCAGAGCAATTCACTTTCAAGAGTGGTGGGTGCGCTATCGTGCCGATATTCCGTCACACGAATTCGTCCAAATTGGACTTGATCAAGCGCGGCCAGCACCTGGGGTGCTCGACGCGATAGAGAATACTGACTTGGTGCTCATTGCCCCGTCGAATCCGGTGGTGAGTATCGGCACGATTGTCGCGCTGCCACCGATTCGCGCCGCGCTGCGGCGCACGAGCGCACCAGTGATCGGCACGTCACCGTTAATCGGCAACGCGCCGTTGCGCGGGATGGCCGATCGCTGCCTGCAAATTATCGGGCTTGAATCGAGCGCACGCGCTGTCGGTGACCTTTATGGCAGCCGAGCTGCGACCGGGATTCTGGACGGTTGGCTAGTTGCCTCTGCGGATCGGTATACCGATGAGCAGCTCATTGTGCGCGGCGCACCCCTGTTGATGACGAACATCGACGCCACCGAACAGATGGTCCGCGCCGCCGTATCAATCGCCAACGACGTGGCATCGCGGTGAGCGACGCACCTATCGAGCAACTTAGTACTGAGATCGTCATCCGTCCGGTGCTCGGATTGCCCGACTTCGCTCCCGGCGATGATCTCACCGGCGCAATCTTGCAGAACGTGCCAGACCTTCGCGACGGTGATGTTCTGGTAGTGACGTCTAAGGCCGTGTCCAAGTGCGAGGGTCGTCTCGTTCGTCAAGATACCGGTCCTGATGCCCGCGCCACGGCGCTTCGCGAGCAGACGATGGCGGTGGTCGCTCAACGAGGGCCCACCACGATCGTGCGCAACAGACTCGGCTTGACGATGGCGGCGGCCGGGATCGATGCCTCAAACGTCACTGACGGTTTTATCGCGCTGCTGCCTGAAGATCCAGATGCCTCGGCGCGCGAGATCCGAAGAGTCGTCGAGCAGCGTCGTGGCATTGATGTTGCCGTTCTTATCACCGACACCGTTGGCAGGCCGTGGCGCGAAGGCTTGGTGGATATCGCTATCGGCGCGGCCGGAATGGAAGCGCTTCGAGACTTGCGCGGCACCGTCGACACGCACGGTCGGCCACTCGCAGTCACCGCGCTCGCCCAGATCGACGAGATCGCCTCGGCCTCCGAACTTGTGCGCGGCAAGCTTGCCGAGGTTCCCGCGGCTGTCGTCCGTGGCGTGCCGTGGCGACCTGCAGTCGAAGGCGATACTGGCGGCGCACGCCAGCTAGTTCGCCCACATGACAGCGATATGTTTGCGCTGGGCTGCCGCGATGTCGTTCCTGCAACGGCAAGTGGTACCACTGAAGGCCCGGTGCCCGATCATCTCATCGACGAGGCGATTGGGGCCCTACCTCAATCGTCTGCCAAAGTTCATCGCACCGGCAACACGGTGATTATTAACGATGAAAGTGACCTAAAGACTGGCGTGGTGATCGGACTGTTACTGGCCGCCTTGCGCGCTGAGGGACTCGCTGGAACTGTCAATCCTGCGACAGGGCAGATCACCGTCTCCTTAGCAGCGCCCTATCAGGGCAGAGTATGAGTTATCTCGACGTCCACGCCAACGCCGAAAGTATCCTTTCTCGTTGGAGTCCGCCAACCAACGATCAGTCATCGTTGCGATATGCCTACTTGACACATTTGCGAAGTGATCGGCACGCAGTTGAGCGATCCTGCGCCGCAGGACATCTGACCGCCAGCACACTGTTATGCGACAGCACGGGTCGCCGCACGTTACTGACGTTGCACCCGCGCGTTGGCCGGTGGTTGCAATTGGGCGGTCATTGCGAACCCAGCGACACTTCGCTCGTTGAGGCCGCCCTGCGCGAGGCAACTGAAGAGAGCGGAATCGAAGAACTACAGATTGATCCGATACCGCTCCGGTTGCACGTGCATCCGCTCACGTGCAGCGGCGGTGTCCCCACACATCACCTCGACGTACAGTTTCTGGCCACCGCACCGGCGGGAAGTCGCGCGGTGATGAGTGCGGAATCACTCGATCTGAAGTGGTTCGACTTCGACGCACTTCCAGATGATGCCGATGACGCTGTTCGTGCGCTCGTCACTGAGGCAGATCGCCGGCTGAAACGAATCGCGTAGCTCGACAATTCGGGCATTGCCCACTTTTCGAGGACGGGTCGCTGGCACACCCAACGACCCAAAGTAACTCATTGATGGAAAACCCAGGACAAGCGTTACGTAGAGCAGGCTAGCCTCTATAGCCTCTCATGGTCTCAAGGTCAATTTCTACGCCGTACTCGCGTAGTTTGACATGGTCAATGTTCCACTGCTTTTTCGCTGCGATGCGTCTTTCTTCTTCCTTTTCGATTTCGAGCTTCTTTTTCAGACCTTTAGATTGCGTGTTCCTTTCCTTCAATTCAATGCAGAAGACGGAGAGAATAACGGTGTAAAAAATCGCCATAAAAGCAGATAGGAGGATCCAACCTTTTGATGCAGTCCAGTCAGTAAAGAAAATCGCGATGCCGAAATTGGCGACAGCGGCGGAGATACCAAGCGCCAATAAACCCATGTTGACTTCGTCTTTGGTCATATCTGTAGAAACTCCTTTTACAGTTCTTCTCCACTGTGGCCCATGTCAACGCGAAGGACCGCTGACCCCTCCCCACGCAATGCCGCAGGTTCTGGTAGGTCGAAGTCGGAGCCATCGAATATCGCCCCTACGATAGTAGGACTGAAAATGACAAAATGAGCGTGCCGCCGAGATGACGATGTGAAATCCGATCACGACCAACACGCTCAGTGCTTGAGGGTCCTTGAGCTTTGGCGGGTAACGCCCAACAGAAAATTAACAGAATGGCGCAAGACCTCCGACCGAAATTCTCGGTTTCAAAGAAGACATCTAGAAGGTATTACAAGTGCCACGTTGCCTAGATAGATCGATAGTTCGGTACGGTCCTGCGTGGGCCGTGGCGCTCTCGGCGAGGGAAACCTAGTTCGAGAAGTCGCACCACTCGGCCACGGTGCGGCCGAAATGGTTCCAGCAGTCGCGCCATCATCTCGTCGTCGCCCGGGGACCCAGCCAGCGCCAATCCGACGTGACCGGGAATGTGGTAATCGCTAAACGAGGGCGCGTCTGCGTCGCCAAACGTCCGCTGCGCGACTTCGGAAGCGGTCCAAACACCGACGCCTGGAATTGACTGCATCGCAGTCATTGCGCCGATCGAAGGCCGCACGGTCAGCCGTTCAAGAGTCGGCGCAATCGCCGCGACCCGGCGAATCGTGGCGCGGTGCGCTCGATCGACACCCACCGCATGCCACTGCCAATCTTCCAGTCGCGCGATGCGAAGCGCGTCCGGCGGAATAAACAGGTCCGCCGGAGCGCCTTCGGGAGCGCGCGCGCCAAAGCGGCGAACAAGTTGGCGCCAGGAGCTGAAGGCTTCTTTGCCGGTGATCTTCTGGCTCAAGATCGCCGGCACCAATGACTCCATCACCAGCCCAGTGCGCGGAAACCGTAAGCCCGGATACTGCCGATGCAGCCGCGAGATCAATTCATGATCAGGACGAAAGCTCGATACGTCATCCTCGAACCCACACATCGCAGGCACCGCCGCGATCAACCACTCAGCACCCGGTCCCCAAGCCTGAGCGGTCAAGGTTCGCGCCACCACACTGATCCGTACTGCACCGGCGCCATCAGGCGTTTGGATGCCCCGCCAGATGCCTGCCGGAGTCCGGCGAAATGCCGGATCGCCGTATCCATAGGCGAGCAGCGACAGTGTTCGGCCGACATCGACGTTACCGGGCACCCGGACCAAGAGCGTCGCCACCGGTTCGTTACCCATCGAACCGTCCGTGCTCGGCGCGGGAACATCTGCAAGACGGCATCGGACAACTGACCTCCCGATCTGTCGGTAGCTGCGCGAAGCCGAACCTACAGCAGGTCATCTCGTCCGCGAGCAGCCCACATATCGACCGCTTCTTTCACCCGTTGGGCCAAACTGCGCCGAACGACGAGGATCGCCGTTTCAGTTTCCACTACTACCAAGTCCGGGACGCCAATCACGGTCACTGCGCGTCCGCTCACTGACGTCGCAAACGTTCCGGGAGAATCGATAAGCAGGGTTTCATTCTGCTGCGCCAACCTACTTCCCG
Organism: Antricoccus sp.; assembly: GCA_039923595.1. Lineage (GTDB taxonomy): Bacteria > Actinomycetota > Actinomycetes > Mycobacteriales > Antricoccaceae > Antricoccus. Next base: position 26,010 of record JBDTCL010000202.1, read on the forward strand.
TGACAAGACCCATTTCAGCGATCGTGTCCCAATCTCCGATGTCACTCCAGCCCATGTCGCTCGGCACAGTTGCCACAAGTCCGGCCGCAGCGGCACCCTCCATGACCGCGTGATCAAAACTAATCGACGGCAGGCTGCTCCACGTAGTCGAGAGGATGTCGCGTGCTCGAGCATTGTCATCGAACCAATATTCGCTGATCAATTGCAGTCCGGCAGCAAGTTCGGGTACCCGATCCCGAAGCTGACCCATCACATCGCTAGCCCGACAGACGAACATGCCGGCGTTCCATAGGTAATCGCCTGAGGCAATGTATTGCTCGGCGAGAGTCTGCTCAGGTTTCTCCTTGAACGAATCAACCGCGACGGCATTATCGATACCGAGCGCCGCTCCAGCCTTGATATAGCCGTACCCAGTTTCCGCGCGCGTCGGCGTGATGCCGATGGTCACGAGCTTGCCGGTCCGCGCGACTGTGATCGCTGTGCGCACCGACTCCCGGAAAGCGTCTCCCACCGAAATCAAGTGATCTGCTGGAAAGCTACCCATGACCGCATCGGGATCGGCACGCTCAATAACAGCAGCCGCTAGGCCAATCGCCGGGCCAGAGTTTCGCCCGGTCGGTTCGATGAGGAAATTATCTTCGGGCAACTGCGGCACTTGCCGAGCGATCGGCGCGACGTGTTCTGCACCGCACACGACGAAGGTTCGCGCCGGATCGACAAGCGGCTCAATCCGAGCCATTGTCAGCTGCATCAATGATCGCTCGTCCGAACCCAGTCGATGCAGAAACTTGGGTTGTTCTTTGCGGCTGAGCGGCCATAAGCGAGTGCCGCTGCCTCCTGCGGGCACGCAGGCGTAGAACGAACCTTGGATATCACTCATTGCGGCTCTCTTTGCTCGACCATTCGGTTGACTCTGTAGCGAGATCGGTCACGCTTTGTTGAATGGCCGCACCCTCGCTTACCCGTCCGAGAGCAACTGAGAGCACCGCCCGAGCGCGCAGCCCAGCTCTCATCGCCAATCGGACGGCAAACCAACGGGCGCCTGGATATTGTCCAGCCAAGAAGCGATAAGCGCTACGGTGATGTTCAGCCATCATTCGACGAGGTTCTCTCGATGCGGCGTGACCTTGTGCGTGTTCGACCATCGCGCTAGGCACATAAACAATCTGCCACCCGCGATCAGCCAACCGCTTGCATAAGTCCACATCTTCGAAATACATGAAATACGCCGGGTCGAACCCGTCTGAGCCACCAATTGCCGAACGTCGCAGCAGCAGACATGCTCCCGACAGCCAGCCGGTTGTTCTTTCGATGGGTTCCTCGTCATCACGTCGGTAGGCGCGGGTCCATCTGTTTCGTGGCCAGATCCAACCGAGAGCGGCATGACCGATGCCATTGCCGAGGGTCGGTAGCGCCCGCGCTGATGGATAAAGACCGCCGTCATCGGTGAGGATTGCTGGCCCGAGGGCCGCTGCCTTGGGCCACCGGGCAATCGCTGCGCTCAGTTCGTCCAGCGCTCCGGATCGCCACCGAATATCGGGATTGGCGACAAGCACCCATTCGGTCGTCGCTGCGGCGATTCCTAAATTAGCGGCGCGCCCAAAACCCAGATTGCTACCGGATCGGATCAACGTGAGCTTCGTGCCGTTGATCTCGGCAGCGGCGACGGCAGCTTCGGGTGAACCGTCCTGCGATCCGTTATCCACCAGGATGATCGGGGTTTGCCGGGTAGTGGCATCACGAAGGGTTGTGATGAAGGCGTCGAGATGTTCCCCTGGTGAATAGGTCACAACAACAGCAGTAATCTCTGGCGCTTCACTGCTCATCGGACACCTCGGGCAACGTCCTCATATACCTCACTATGAAGACGTGCGGCAGTGGCCCACGAGAATTGCTGAGCACGCGTCAGTCCTCGTGCCCGCAGATCAGCACGCAAGTGTTCATCGGAGGCGACCCTCGTTAAGGCTGCCGCTATCGATCCTGAGTCAGGATCGCAATAATAAGCGGCATCTCCGCCGACTTCGGACAGCGAAAGCAACGGCGTGGTGATCACCGGCGCACCGCAGGCCATCGCCTCGACTACGGGCAATCCAAAACCTTCACCGAAGGATGGATACGCCACCGCCAATGCGCCGCCTAAGTAACCGCTCAAGGCATGCGCAGGCAAGAATCCGGGCCGAATGACCTGCAGATTGGCTGGGACAGCGGCGATCGCCGCATCAAGTTCGGTATCCCAGCCGCTGCCACCTGCGAGCACCAACGCCGGCGGCGCGGCGTCGTGCACGAATGCTTTGACATATCCACCAATGAGGCCCGGCACATTCTTGCGCGGCTCAAGTGTGCCAAGAAATGCGATATAGGGTCGATCTGGCAAACCTAGTAATTCGCGCGCCGCCGCAGCTTGCGCATCGGTCGGCTCCCGAAAAGTCTGCACGTTCACCCCAAGATGAATGACACTCAACCGGTCGCGCTGAGCGCCAGCAACTCGCACCAGTTCATCGGCAGTCGCCTGCGAAGGGACGATGCACCGGGCGGCGTGCCCCAATGAATGCTTAGTCCAGTTGCCGAAGAAAATTCGCTTCGCGCTTTGATGAAGCTGCGGATGGGTGAAAAACGTCGCGTCGTGCAATGTCACCACAACCGGCTTCTTGGTCAAAACTGGCTGCGTGTAATGCGGG
>JBDTCL010000203.1:0-6821 GCA_039923595.1 Antricoccus sp.
CGGACTGGTGGTCTTGGACCGCGTCGATGTAGGGATATGGCGTCGCAAGCTCGCAGCTCACGAGGTCATCATCGAGATCAAGATCGCCGACACGGTCGACATCGGTGGGCGCGCTGAGATTGCCCTCGCTGCGCACCGATTTGCCGCGTTCGTTGGCAGTCCCGCCCGGTTGATGTGGGCCTAAGCGATTGATGACCTCCCGATCGGTAATAGTAGATTCGAAATCGACGACCGTCGGTCGATCGAAGGAGTCGTAATGGGACTACCTGAACTAAGCATGCGGACTCTGAAGCACGCTTTCGATACCATCCTTGCTAAGGATCCTGACAAGGTCGCACACATTGCATACGGCGTCGAATGGACATTTGCCGAGAGCTATCGCCGGTCTTTGCGCATCACCCGAGGTCTCGCACAGTTGCCGATTGCCCGTCAGCAGACCGTCGCGACGATGCTGGACAATTCGATTGATTCGGCGCACACATTTTTTGCGATCGCCCTAGGTGGCTTCATCGAAGTACCGATCAACACTGCATATAAGGGTACGTTTCTGCGCCATATTCTTAATGACTCGGCCGCTACCGTACTCATTGTGGAGGACCGTTACGTCGATCGTATCAACTTGATCGCTACCGAGCTCGACACGTTGAGGACGATCATTGTCCGCGGATCAGACTTTCAGACCCCTGCTGTGGTTACAGTTCGCAGCTTTGCCGACCTGACAGCGAACGCTCCGGCGGGACCGATCGAGGTCGAGCCAGGCGAGCTCATCGCGTATATGTATACCTCTGGCACCACCGGGGTATCCAAGGGTGTCTTGGTCAGTCATGCACATGCCTATACCTACGCGAGCCGCGAAGATTTCGACCGCCCACGCATCTACGACCGGATCCTGGTCGCACTGCCGATGTTCCATCTCGCGGGTCAGTGGTACGGGCTCTATCAAGGGCTCATTCACGGTTGCACTTGCATCATTGAGCCTGGTTTCTCGGTGCGCAAATTCTGGCCACTTGTGCGTGATCAGCAGATCACTTATACGTTATTGCTCGGCGCGATGGCCGAACTTATGGCGCAGCAAGAGCCAACTGAAGCAGACGCGGATAATCCGCTCGACACTGTGGTGATGGCACCGCTCGCTAGTGATGTGCAGCGATTCGCCGACAGATTCGCTATCGCACCGCAGGCGGTCTACGGGATGACCGAGATTGGTGCTGTTATGAATGGCGGTACTGATAGTCCGCTCCGGTCGGGCGAGGCAGGTGCCGCTCGACGGGGTTATACGTTGCGGGTGGTGCGCCCTGATGGATCCGATACCGATCCAGGTGAGGTTGGCGAGTTGCTGGTGCGACCAGACGAACCGCTCGTCGTGACCAGCGGCTATCACAACCTCCCCGAAAAATCCGCCGAGACCATTCACGATGGTTGGGTGCATACCGGTGATGCCTTCAGCCGCGACGACGACGGCCATTACTATTTCGCCGATCGCATCAAGGACGCATTACGGCGCCGGGGCGAGAACATCTCGAGTTTCGAAGTCGAGACGGTGATCAACGCGCACCCATCAGTCTACGAATGCGCGGTTGTCGCAGTTCCCAGTGATCTCACCGAAGATGAGATCAAGGCTGTTATCGTGCCGCGGCCTAACACGCAGATCGATCACGTGGCCTTGATCAGCTTCCTGGTCGATCGACTGCCGTACTTTATGGTTCCCAGATATATAGAGGTAGTGTCCGAGCTACCTAAGACTCCTACGCAAAAGATCAGTAAACACATTCTGCGTGCCAGCGCGCTCACCGGCGATGTGTGGGACCGCGACGCAGCAGGGATCGAGGTGCGCCGATGATTCGCATCGGTATTTCGGCTGGTGTTTGCCAATGACTGAACGGACAGAGTTATATGACCTGCGAGTGACCGTCGAGCGGATCGAAGGCCGATCGGTTTGTGGCATGAAGGTCGGCGACTATTTCGAGTTGGTCAACTCGTCACAGTTGAAGATCCCCGAGGGCCAGAATTTCTGCATCTTCGCACTGCAGGCTGTGCTGCCGCTGTTACCGGCAAAGCAGCGGGATTTGCCGGCGGGTGACTGGCTTGAGAAGGACACCCTTGTCTGCTGCCCTGATCCTGAGGAACGCCTCATCATGCGGATCGACCGACTCGGTCGAAGCTCGATGTTAACCGAGGAGCTCACTTGAGCACGGTGGAGATCGGCCTTGGACTGCAAAGCGACAAAGCCGTAGGCGAATATGCCCACATTGGCCGCATTGCCGAGGATCATGGGTTCGATGTAATCAGTGTCTTTGCCGACTTGCTTTACCAGCCGCCGATAGCTGCGCTACTGGAGATCGCCCAAGCGACCGATCGGGTTCGGCTGGGAGCGGCCTGCTGGAATCCGTTCACGATGCATCCGTACGAGATCGCCGGTCAGGCGCTCGCCCTAGATCAGGCCTCGCAGGGTCGGGCCTATATCGGACTCGCTCGAGGCTCCTGGATGGACACAATCCGAGTGCGACAGGACCGTCCCGTGCAGGCAATCGAAGAAGCCATCGCGGTGATCAAGGCGCTTACAAGCGGCGATGACCGCGGTGTGGATGGCGATATCTTCGGGCTTGAGACCGATACGTCACTTCGGTATCCACGATTTCGAGACGAGATGCCCGTGCTGATTGGCACCTGGGGACCGCGGCTCGCCGCAGTTGCTGGGCAGGTGGCTGATGAAGTCAAGATCGGCGGCACGGCTAACCCGGCGATGGTGGCGGTCATGACGAAACGGATCGCAGCCGCTGCGGGCCGTTCGGTCGGGATCGTGATCGGTGCGGTGACGGTGGTCGATGAGGATGCCGAGTTCGCGAGGTCCCTCGCGCGTACCGAAGTAGCGATGTATATCGATGTAGTTGGCCGCCTTGATCCGACCCTTGATCTGCCGCCAGGATTGCTCGACGAGATTCACTCGCTCGTTCAGGTCGGCGACAGCAACGCTGCGGGCCAACTAATTTCTGATGACATCCTCGATATGTTCGCTTTCGCTGGTTCGCCTGAGCAAGTTGCGTCACAGGCTCAGCGGCTTATCGACGCGGGAGTGCAGCGGGTCGAGTTTGGTACACCGCACGGTCGTACGGGCACGAGCGGCATCGAGCTGCTCGGCAGTCGGGTGCTCCCGCTTCTTCGTCGGTGAGATGACAAGCTTCTCGTAGCTCGCTGGCCTGGATTAACTGTCCGGGTCCTCCTGGCCGCGCGCGAATCGCTCGTCGCGCCAGGTAATTGCCGCCCGCATGCCACGCTCCCGGGCCACTTCCATGAACTGTCGCTTGTCTGGCGATCCGTGTGACTCAATCGTGTGGTCGACATCTAAGGCCGTCGACAACGCGGTCTGCATGCCCTGGATCTCATAGGTTCGGTTCAGTGCCTTTTTGGTCTCTGCGACCAGTACTGGATCCATCAACGCTATACCGCGCGCGATCCGGACTGCTTCGGTGAGGTGTTCCCCCGGCGGCACTAGCTTGCTGACGATGCCCCAGTCCAATGCGTCCTGCGCGCTGACTCTGTCGTCGGCGGAAAGAATGATCCGCTTGGCCTGCTTCGGGCTCGTCATCCAGGGCAGCAGCATAGTAACAATCCCGGCCCCGAATTTGAGCTCTGGCTCGCCGAATGTCGCGTCTTGAGTTGCCACGGTGATGTCACAGGACATCGCCATTTCGAATGCTCCAGCGAGACACGAGCCGTGGACGGCGGCGATCGTCGGCTTAGGGCAATTCCAGAATCGCATGGTGGTGCCGAAGTCGAGATCTAAGATTTCTCGCCAGACCTTGGCTCCTTGGGGGTTTTGTTCCATCTGCGACTTCAGATCGAAGCCTGAGGAGAATGCGCGGCCGGCTCCGCTGACGACAATGACTCTCACCTCGTCGTCTGCTTCGGCAATGTCCATCGCTTCGTTGATCTCTAATAGGCAGGTCTTGTCCAGCGCATTGAGACGCTCTGGACGATTGAGGACCAGCTGCGCGACACCGTGCGCTACGGAGTAATTGATCGTCGAGAAATCGCTCATAGAGTGGGTTCCTTGTCTATTGGCACAAGACTGCCAGCCTCGATCAGAGCTCTAAACTGGGTTCGGTCAGCCTTTCCGGTTCGGCCGAGCGGAAGTTCGTTGCCGAGGTAGTACTGGTCGGGCGCTTTGTAGCGTTCAAGTGATTGAAGCAGCCGGGCGCGGATAGCGTCGATATCCAGTCGCATTCCGCTCCGTGGGACAAGGAGGGCGTGTATCCGCTCGCCGAGAATCGCATCGGAAACACCGATGACCATCGCAGCCGCAACGTCCGAATGCGTGCAGATTGCCTGCTCGACCTCGACCGGACTCACCTTATTGCCGCCGCGATTGATCAGCTCCTTGCTGCGACCCATGAGCTCCACGACATCGTCATCGACAGTACGGGCCAGATCGCCGGTACGAAACCAGCCGTCGGCATAAGCGGCTGAGGTGAGGTCCGGTCGGTCGAGGTATCCATACATCAGGTACGGAGATCGGAGCTGCAATTCGCCAGTCACACCAGCGTCGACGATCAAATCCGCGTTATCGACGATTCTGAACCGTACGTGGGGCGACGGTTTGCCGATGGCTCCGGGATGCGCGTTGAAGGTCTCAGGAAATCCGAAGAAGTCGCAGGTAGCAGTTTCGGTAAGTCCATATATATCTACCAACTCGGCTGCGCTTAGGGTGTTGCGGATCCGACGAGCTAGGGATAGGCCGAGGGATTCACCGCCAATCATCACTTGTCGCAGCGGCAGTGATGTGGCGAGCTCGCGGGCGAGATGATCGTTCGCGAAGAGGACGCGCATCATGGTGGGCACGACTGCGACCCGGGTGATCTGATCGTCACGAAGACTGCGTACGAAGTCATCAGCTGTGAATTTTTCGTGCATGATGAGCGTTCCGCCGCGCAATAATGTCAAAAGGCTCACCCATAGCCCGAAGCTAAAAGTGATATTGAGGACCAGTAGCGTCCGCTCATCGTTCTGAAACCGCAGCAGACTGTCAATCTGCTCGATCTTGGCCCGGAATTCTTGGTTGCCGATGACGGCACCTTTAGGCTCCCCGGTCGAACCTGAGGTGAATACGATCAGCGCAGCGCCATCGAGCAGGTCACGCTTCGGTGGTGATTGGTCGGTCAGTCGCCGAATCTGCTGGCCATCAAGCATGTCGACAGCGAGTCGCGCGCCAGTGCGCGTCTCTAAGCGGCGCTCGGTATCGGAGGGGGTACTCCTGTGAATCGGGACCGCGACCGCGCCGATGAGCCACACACCGAGCAGCGCGACGATGTCAAGGGGATGATTGGAAACCCGGATATGTATCGGTTCAGCCTCACGGGAACCAGCCGATTGAAGATCAGTAGCGAGCTGCTGGGCGAGCGTCAGTAGTTCGCTGTAGGTGAGCGATATCCGTGAACCGAATAATGCCAACTTTGTTGAGTGCGCCCTGCAGGCGGCTGGAAGATCGACGGCGAATGTCGAGCCCAATAGCGGATCGGCGACAGTCATCAGCATATTGAACCACCTCAGCACCGAGCTACGATTCGCGACAAGGCGCTAGGCTCACCCTGCGATCGCGCGCCGGATCATTCGGCCAGATCGTGAACTTGCCGTCAGGCTGAGATCAATCGCCACAAGTTCTGAATATTGCGCCGGTGCTACGTTGCGTTAGCAGCACGAAGACGATCTGCACAATTCATGAGGAGTACAGATGAGCCAAAGCACATCCCCGGCCAAACTTCCATCAAAAGGCTTACAGCTTCGCTCGCTGGTCACCGACCAGCAGACAATCGAACTGTCGCTCACCGAGATCGAATTGCCCGAACCGCAGCCGAACGAGGTAGTGGTGGCCATTGAGGCTACTCCGCTCAACCCGTCAGATTTGGGTCTGTTATTTGCCGGAGCCGACATGTCACAGGCGACCATCAGCGGTGATGAGCAACGCCCGGTGGTGACTGCGGCGCTGTCTGCAGGAGCATTCCGAGCCGCGACCCCTCGCGTTGGTCGGTCGTTGCCGGTGGGCAATGAGGGTGCCGGCCGCGTGGTTGCCGCAGGCTCGTCGGCGGAGGCACAGGCATTGCTCGGCACGATGGTCGCGTTGAGTGGTGGTGCGATGTATACGCAATACCGTCATATCGACGCTGCGGCATGCCTCCCGGTACCTGATGGGACGTCTGCGAAGTTAGCGGCCGCGTCGTTCGTCAATCCGATGACCACCCTCGGCATGATTTATACGATGCGTGCCGAGGGCCATACCGCCCTGGTACACACTGCAGCAGCTTCGAATCTCGGTCAGATGCTGGTCAAATTGTGTTTGGAGGAGGGGATTCCGCTCGTCAACATCGTGCGTTCGCAGGCGCAATGCGAGCTATTGCTGGGGATCGGTGCCACCCATGTACTTGATTCATCGACTGACACATTCACCGAGGATCTCATCGCGGCGCTCACCGAAACGGGTGCCACATTGGCATTTGACGCGATCGGTGGCGGCAAGCTGGCGAGTCAGATCCTCACCTGCATGGAGTCGGCCCTAAGCGCGGGACAGCAGTTCAGCGGGTATGGGTCAGCGACACACAAACAGGTTTATCTTTACGGCGGCTTGGACACCGGCCCGACCGAGCTGCGGCGCGCATATGGTATGGCGTGGGGAGTCGGCGGATGGCTGCTTCCGCCTTTCCTCGGCACCATTGACGCGCAGACGTACTCGGAGCTGCGGCAACGGGTCGCGAATGGTCTCACCAGCACGTTCGCTAGCAGTTACACCGATGAGGTCAGCTTGCAAGATGCGCTGAAGCTGGAGAACA
>JBDTCL010000204.1:0-7350 GCA_039923595.1 Antricoccus sp.
CGCCGTCGGCAACTTCAGATGCGATCTCCATGCCCCGATTCATCGGGCCGGGATGCATCACGATCGCTGCTTCTGGCAGGGTCTGCACACGCGCGCTATCTAGGCCAAAGCGGCGTGAATACTCTCGCGCGCTTGGGAAGTACGAAGCATTCATTCGTTCGCGCTGCACCCGCAGCATCATCACGACGTCGCTTCCTGGAAGTGCCGCGTCAAGGTCGTAGGAGATCTTGACTGGCCAATTTTCGACGCCAAGGGGCAGCAACGTTGGTGGCGAAACGAGAGTCACTTGAGCGCCGAGGGTGTGCAACAACAGCACGTTCGAGCGCGCGACCCGGCTATGGAGCACGTCGCCGACGATCGTCACTGTGAGCCCGGACAGGTCATCACCGGATGCCCGTCCGGTCCGTTTGCGGATCGTAAATGCATCAAGAAGTGCCTGCGTGGGGTGCTCATGTGTGCCATCACCGGCGTTGATAACACTGCCCTCAACCCACTGAGCCAGTCGAACAGCCGATCCCGAGGCGCCATGTCGAATGACCACTGCGTCGGCCCCCATGGCCTGCAGCGTCAATGCGGTGTCTTTGAGCGACTCACCCTTGGCAACGCTGGAGCCTTTGGCGGAGAAGTTGATGACATCAGCTGAGAGCCGCTTGGCTGCCAATTCGAACGAGATCCGAGTGCGAGTGGAATCCTCATAGAACAGGTTGACCACCGTGCGCCCACGCAGCGTCGGCAGCTTCTTCACCTCCCTTCCGGCCAGCGACGCCTCGATTTGTGCTGCGGTGTCCAGCACGCCGATCGCGTCAGCGGCGTCGAGATCTGCCGCGGACAACAGATGCTTAAGCATTGCGGACTCCGTCGGCTTTGATGAGCGCCAATGCTTCCTGGCGATCCGCCGTGGCCGATGCCACGACTACGCCGTCAACACCGTCGTGTGCCGCGATGGCAACAAAAATCTGTTCATCGCGGGAGGTAGGAATGTTCTTACCGACGTAATCCGCGCGAATGGGCAATTCTCGATGACCGCGGTCGACCAGCACCGCAAGGGCGATTGATTTAGGTCGGCCCCAATCGCGCAACGCATCGAGCGCGGCGCGAATAGTGCGTCCGGAGAAAAGCACGTCGTCAACCAAGATCACGCTCTTGCCGTCGATTCCGCCGTCAGGCTCCTTGGTGCTCTCCAGCGGACGCACACCCTGGGTGCGCAGATCGTCACGATAAAGGGTGATATCGAGGGAGCCCAGTGGGATGGGGCGACCGGTAAAGACCGCGATCCGCTCGCCGATCCGTTGAGCAAGGGGTTCTCCGCGGGTCGGAATACCGACCAGTACCGTATCGGCGCCGCCGTTAGTGGTTTCTAATATTTGGTGCGAAATGCGGTCAATGATCCGCGTGATGTCGTCGCCAGACATGATCAGCCGAGCGCCCAAGGTGGGCCGCTGTGCAGGCTGACCGGGCGACTCAGGGGGTGAACCCATCGTCATACTCCTTCTCCGCCTCGCTGGACGGCCCTTAAAGGAAAGTGGTCGATGCGTACTTTAGACCGGCCGGATCTGCGCGATTTTGGCACCCCCGGAGTCGAGGCAACGAACGCTGCACTCTGAAGCCGGGCCGGTGTCGGGGCGATCAACCTCCGCGCTGATTGCACACCGACCTAGGTCGCCGGTCATATTCAGCTCGTGCGGCCAGTAAATAGGGAGCCTGCCGAGCACTGCGCACGAAACCCGCACTGCTCGACGCACGTGCGCGCCGCACTCTCGCGCAACCGTTCGGCGGATATCGCCCGTCTTCGGCCCGGACTTCGCCGACCGAACTCCGGCGGTCACCGCCGTTGCCGGACTCGATCCATGACGAGATGAAGTTGCGGCGTACGCCGATAAGATCGACCGAGCGGAAGGATCAGTGACCCGCTACTACCCCACGCTGATCCACGGCTGCTACCTAATTTTGCCGGATTTCGACGCCGCCGTAGCGTAGTTCAGGGCCAACCTGCGCGCTGTGCTTCGGCCGGAATAACGCAAGCCCGGAATCGGTTAACCCAATATGAGTAACGTCGGCGTACCCCTTTCCGTTCTCGATCTCGCGACGGTGAGTTCGGGCCGAAGTATCGCGGACAGTTTCGCGACCAGCGTCGACATCGCGCAACGCGCTGAGCGCTGGGGATTCACCCGCGTCTGGTACGCCGAACACCACAACATGCGCTCGATCGCCTCGTCGGCCACGAGTGTGCTGATTGCGCACGTCGCGTCGCAGACGAACTCCATCCGGCTCGGCTCTGGTGGAATCATGCTGCCTAACCATTCACCGCTGGTCATCGCCGAGCAGTTCGGCACCCTGGCCACCCTGCATCCTGGTCGCATTGACCTCGGCCTCGGCCGGGCTCCGGGCAGCGACCAGGCCACGATGCGCGCGCTGCGACGCACGAACGGTTCGGCCGACACGTTCCCGGCTGATGTCCTCGAGCTTCAGGGATATCTCAGCGATGAGGTACGCGCCGACGGCATCGAGGCGGTCCCTGGAAGGGGTACCAATGTGCCGCTCTACGTCCTGGGCTCATCCTTGTTTGGCGCTCAACTCGCGGCTCAGTTCGGGCTGCCGTACGCTTTCGCATCGCACTTCGCCCCCGACGCCCTGCAACAGGCCGTCGCGATCTATCGCGATCGCTTCGAGCCCTCAGCGCAGTTGGACAAACCGTACGTGATTGCTGCGGTCGGAGTGCTCGCGGCCGATTCCAACGAGGAAGCGGCTGCGCAGTTCCAGCAGGCTCGACGCAAACGGGTGATCCGATTTCTGCCTAAGGGGCCCCTCTACAGCGACGACGACATTGACGCTCTGCTGGAGTCTGGCAGGGCTGCGCAGGTGGACCATATGATGCAGTACTCGGCCGTCGGAACCGGCGAAAAAGTCGTCGACTATTTGCGGGCCTTCGTAGCCCATGCCGACGCCGACGAACTCATTCTCGCGTCCCAGGCCGTCAACCCGCAGACGAGCCTCCGCTCGATCGACATCGTGGGTGAGACCTGTTTCGCGCCAACCGCCGCGCACGCGAGCATCGGGTAACAGTCGGTTCATAACCGCGGTAGACCGCGTATATGCGTTTGCTCCGCACCGCACGCGCCCACTCACGGCGCGAACTACCTCGAGTCCGTGCGGCTCAGATCACCAAGGTCCGGCTGAGCCGGGCTGCGGTCAAGCCAGCTCCGGCTACCAAACAGGCCTGCTAACTACTACTGCCGGCTCGCCGACGACCGGCCCGCGGACAGTTTTAGCGAGCGGCGATGAAGCTCTGCCGCATCGTTCCGATGACGTCCATAGATGACTCGAGTACGTCGCCGGGATTCAAAAACTGCATCTTCGGCTTTTGGCCTTGCCCCACGCCGGCCGGCGTACCGGTGAAAATGATGTCGCCGGGGAGTAAGGCGACGATCTCGGTCAGTCGCGCGATGGCCGTGGGGATCGAGAAGATCATGTCCCTAGTTCGGCCGTTCTGCTTCACCACTGCGTTGACTGAAGCGCCGAGCGCGAAGTCATCGCGGTTCGCGAATTCATCGGGTGTGGCAACGATTGGTCCAAGCGGACTGAAGTTCTCGTATGACTTGGCAAAGCTGAATTGTTTGGTCCCCGAGCCTTGCAGCCGACGCTCGGATAGATCCTGACCCATCGTGATACCGGCAACGTGGTCCCAGGCGCGCTCCTTCGCGATATTTCGCCCGCCCTTACCGATTACGACGACGGCCTCGACCTCCCAGTCGGTCAGACCGCCCTCAGGTAGGACAACTTCGGCGTGGGCGCCACACAGACTCGAGGTAAATTTCGTAAACACGGTGAGGTCTTCAGGAATGGCCAACCCGACTTCTTCGGCGTGATCGCGGTAGTTGAGTCCGAGGGCAAAAATCTGGCGCGGGTACGGCGTCGGCGCCTCGAATTGCGCCGGCTCGAAGTCTTGGAGCTGGTCGGCACTGAGCTTCAGGTCTGCGGCCCACGCCGTAAACTCATCCCAGTGTTCGTAGATAGCTTGAGGATCAGCATCAAACTTCCCGCCGCTTAGTTTCTCGACGTCGGTTCCTGTGGTCGGCGACGACATCACGTGCAGACGTCCTTGGATATTCGCGATCAGCATGCTGGGTAAACCTTTCTCTCCCGGAAGATCCATTGCACCACGAGACCCGCTTCTGCACCCGGTGGCCCGCAACCCAAGCAAGGCCCCTCGACCTCAGTCTTCGCGACCGGCCTACCCCGCGCCCGAGCAAAACTATGCTCGGTGTTCCCCAGGTGTTTGCTGGCCACGGCGACGAGACAGGCCGCGGACGCACAATCGGCACAGCGGATCGGCCATCCTCGTCCGGGCGAGCGGCACGTTCACCCACACACCAACGAGGGTTCTGATGTCGGAGCTGGGACCACGAAGGCCTATCCCCTGGTCCCGAGCGGCCCGCGCCCTTGATGCCAAACGGCAGGGCGGGACCTAGTGAATCATGTTGTCAGTCGGAGTGTGTTCGGCTGAGCTGCTGAAGCGCTGCACCCCCTCGATCCGCCGGTACCGTCGTTGAACCTCAGGAGTCTGACAACATCACGAGGTGTGAGTTCCGCCGCCTTTGCCCCGACCCCCGCCGAGGGTGACTAACGATGCCCGAGGGCAGGATTCCCTCCTGGGCAAGTACGGGTTCCCCAAGACCCCGGTCAGCTACCTCGACTACACCGCCAACGGCATCCGACTTATCGAGCAACTCGTTGTCACCGAGCCGCAGTTTCTTGACTACGTCGGCGTCATCTAAGACGCCTGGCCCATTGAGAGCGTTTCACCGATCGAGCGACTGCTAAGCGACGCCCCTGCAGACCTGCCGGACGACGAGTCTCGCTGTACGTCGGTCCCGAGTGCGAAGACCTCGGCTGCGGGGCGGTCACGGCCACGGCCACGATGACACTAGAGGCCCAGACCGTGACCGGGCGAGCCATCGGCTTCCAAACGGATTACGAGGATGAAGCCCTCCCTCTAGATGGCATCAAGGAGGCCGATGTCATCTTTGATCGCGGCATCTACGATCGTGTTCTACGCCTCGAGGTCGACCGGCTTCGACCACTGCGTGGGGGCTTCGAATACCTAACGCAGCGTGAGCAACGGGAACGTCGGAAGCGCGACGCCGCCGATTTCGATGGCCCCTTCGCGACCGTTAGACCGCCCCGATCACACGTCCGCTATTCGGCATGAGCACGGGGATCGCTGCTATTGGCGGACGTCGTGCGCGCGGCCACTGTTAGGAGTGGAGGCGCCGCGCTACAGGTGGACGCCGTGGCGTGCCTCAAGCCCGCTGAGCAACTCCGGGTAGGGCTGCTGGCCGTATCGCTGCGCAATTTCCTGCATGGCCTGCGGCTCGGCGCGTGTGAGAGCGCCCATTTCCTCGAAGAAGTGCTCGAAACCAGCTGGGCTGATGAACTCGATAACCACCACCGGGTGATTTGTGGGATTCCACAGCGCATGCACGATGCCGCGAGGCTTGAAGAAGAAGCCGCCCTCCTCAACCTCCATCTCGTCCTCGCCGACCAAGCCCCCGATTCGCCCCCGATACACGAATGTGTACTCGTCTTCGTTCTGATGGCTGTGCGGCATTACGAGTTCTCGCGGAGCGAGCACGCCCGATTGCGCGGAAAAACGCCCGTCCGTGTCGTCGCCCGTGATCATGTGCCGAAAGACGGTTCCGGGGATGCCAGGCCCCTCATCCCACGAGACTGATCGAGCAGTCATGTCGTTACCTTTCGTCAGGGCGCGCAGGAAAGTCACTCTCCTCCCACAAGCCAGCCGGTGCAAGGCCCCGACGAAACTAACTCGTCCCACCGAAGGCAACTTGCTTGAGGCGTGTGTAACCGTGCAGGATCTACTGCGCGCGTATCGCCCCTGGAGTCTGGCCCGGGTGGGCACGGCGACCGAGTGCCGCGATCGCGTCCGGTAACCGCGCGTCAGCGAGGTCGCCACCGAGGACCGGGTGGCGTGGACGACGGCGCACCAGGCGCCGATCCGGCTCGCGGACCGTGGCTGCCCGAGCCGATAACGAATCTCAGAATCCACGCCGGTGGCGCAGGTCGAGCGGACGGTCTTAAACTACGAGGTCAGGTTTAACAAGGGCGATCCGACCGAGAACGCCATTGATGAACTTCGGCGAATCATCGGTCGAGAGAGATTTCGCTAGTTCGATGGCTTCATCGATAACGACCGCATCGGGCACATCATCGCACCAGAGCAGCTCGAACACCGCGGCACGGATGATGGACCGATCAACGCCCGGCATCCGGTACAGGCTCCAGCCCTCGCTATAAGTCGTAATCAGCTCATCGATCCGGCCGAGATGCTGCGTCACGCCCTCAACGAGGGTAATGGTGTACGCCTGCACCGGACGATCGGCATCAGCCAAACGCTCCGCGGCAGTGCTTACTGGATCAGTACCGCGAAGGTCAGCCTCGAACAGGATGTCCACCGCGCGCTTGCGAGTTTTTGAACGAGCTGCCACTTAGTTAACGCGCCCAAGGTAACTGCCGTCGCGGGTATCGACCTTCACGCGTTCACCGGTCGAAATAAACAGCGGGACTTGGATAAATGCTCCGGTCTCCAGCTCAGCGGGCTTCGTACCGCCTGTCGATCGATCACCCTGCAGTCCGGGATCAGTGTGCTTGATCTCGAGGGTCACCGAAGCTGGCAACTCTACAAAAAGCGGCACGCCATCGTGGGTGGCGACGGTTGCCTCGGTGTTCTCCAGCATGTAGTTCGAGGCGGTCCCCACAGTTGCACTGGAGACAGGTATCTGGTCGTAGGTGTCGCCGTCCATGAAAATGAAATCAGTGCCGTCGTTGTATAGGTACTGCATCGAGCGCTTGTCCACATTCGCAGTCTCAACTTTGGTGCCAGCATTAAAAGTCCTATCGACAACCTTGCCGGTCATGACGTTCTTAAGCTTGGTGCGCACAAATGCGCCGCCCTTGCCGGGTTTCACATGCTGAAACTCGACCACTGTCCATAGGTTGCCGTCGAGATTTAAGACGGTGCCATTCTTCAGGTCGTTGGTACTAGCCATGACGGTCCTCTCCAGTGGTGCTAGCTCAAGCGCCGAAGCGCCCTCAGAGCACCACGAGATCTTTTGATGTTGTGGTGAGCAGATCGGTGCGAGTCCGAAGCGGCGCCGAAGAATCGTCATGGAGTACGAGCGTGTCTTCGATGCGTACTCCCCCACGGCCAGGCAAATAAACACCCGGCTCGACGGTCACGCAGACCCGATCAAGGAGTTTAGTCGTTGCCAGCTGAGAAAGATTCGGTGCCTCGTGCACTTCGAGCCCTACACCGTGACCAAGACTGTGCGCGAA
>JBDTCL010000205.1:0-6591 GCA_039923595.1 Antricoccus sp.
CTCTAGCCGCACCCACTGCTCTATAAAGTTTTGAACCTTTGTGGACTGTTGTTTCCAGGGCCTAATCACAGCCGACCGATCGACGCACCTGGCTATTAGTCCGCGATTTTGACGACCAGCTTGCCGAAGTTTTTGCCGGTCAGCAGACCGATGAACGCATCGACGGTGTGATCGAGGCCGTCAACGATGTCCTCGCGGTACTTCACTTCGCCAGAGGCGATCCAGCCGGACATATCTTTGACGAACTGGCCCATCTGCTCAGCCACGAACTCGCGCTGAATGAAACCGCGAACGGTGAGACTCTTCTGCAGAATCATGCCCATCAGTTGTGGTGCGCGGTTTGGTCCCTCGGGCAACGCGGTCGCGTTATAACCCGAGACGAGTCCGCAGACCGGCACCCGGCCGTACTCATTGAGTCGTGGCAGCACCGCGTCCCACACCTTGCCGCCAACATTCTCGAAATATACGTCGATACCATCGGGCGTTGCTGCCGCGAGTTGCTCGGCGAAATCGTCAGCACGGTGATCGATCGCCGCATCGAAGCCAAGTTCCTTTAAATATGCGCATTTTTCAGGTCCACCGGCGATACCCACCGCGCGGGCACCCTTGATCCGGGCGATTTGGCCCACCGCTGAGCCGACCGGGCCGCTCGCTGCTGCCACGACGACCGTCTCGCCGGACTTTGGTTTGCCGATCGTCAGCAGACCGGAGTACGCGGTGAACCCGGGCATGCCGAGCACCCCGAGTGCCGTTGAGATCGGCGCCCGCGAGGGATCGAGCTTGACCAGACCGGTCGCTTTTTCCACCGAGTGGGTCTGCCAGCCGCCATAGCCCAGCACGATGTCGCCCTCGGCGAGCGCATCGGCCTGCGATTGGAGAACACGAGACACTGTGCCGCCGACCATGGTGTGACCAAGCTCGACTGCTGCTGCGTACGATTCGGCGTCGTTCATCCGGCCGCGCATATAAGGATCCAGCGACAAGTACAACGTCTCCAGCGAGACCTCGCCGTCTTGCAGGCTCGGTAGGTGCGCGGTCTCAGTACGGAAGTCCCCCTGCGTCGGTGCGCCGTGCGGCCGAGCGGCAAGGACAATTTTGGTGGTTTCGGGCATATCGACTCCAAGGTAAAGCGGCTGATGATTCCCTATTGAACTTACCTGCACACCTCTAGCTCCTCGAACGTGTCACTCTCACTGGCCATGACAGTCCGATGCCACGACTGCGTCCGCGTCGTGTTCTCCCATCCCATCGATAGGTATAACCCGTCGGCTCCGGTGGGCGAATCTGCGTCAACTTCCAGACTGACCCGGTCACGTCCACGGCGGGCCGCGTCGGCGATGATCGTCAGGAGCAACGCTTTGGCCACGCCTCTGCCACGGGCAAGACGGTGTACGCCGATGTAATCGATGTACGTACCGGGCGCCCGATCACCGCTAGGCGAAGAGAGTGACGCGACCACAGCACCACCGAGATAAGTCCGATCATCAATATCCACCATCGCCAGCCACCACCCGTCCCAGCCAGCATCCGGATCGGGCTGGTTGCGCAGCACAAACTCTTGAAAGGTCTCACGGTAGGAATTGAAGTGATCGGCAAACGATTCCTCGAGGATCTGATGAACCGCATGGACATCGCCAGCGACCGGAAGGCCATTCGCGTGCAACGCGACCGGCCGAACAGTCACTCCGGCACGTCGGCGATCCGCCGCGTCAAGCACAGCATCCTCAGGCCGTACCGGACGCGCCATTTGTAACCAGGTACGCACCTCCGAATACCCTGCAGCCTGCAGCCAGCGAGCCATCGAGCGGTCTTGCGCTGCGATATCGATACCGAGTTGGACATCCGGGCTGAATCGGGCGGCGGCGAGCAGCGCTCCTACTTGATCGATCCACCGCAGCGCAGTCGCGGCAATCTTCGCACCCAGCTGATCAGAGCATCCCGGATCAATCACCACACCCACATCAGCGCGCCCCATTGATCGATCATGTACCGATACCCAGGTCCGCAGCACACCGTTGGCATCCAGGAACAGCACCTGGCGACGGGCCCACGACCCGGCGCCGATCACATTCAAGGCTGCTGAGTGCAGATCTGCATGGCCGGTGCCGGTCAACGCAAGAGTCGCCCTCGCGACCAGATCCGCGATTGGCCGCACGTCCTGCTCACCCGGTGTCCGCGCTGACCAACCGGCGGGCAACTCAAAGTCCCGGCTAGCCGGGTGCGACATCGTCATCACATCAGTTTCTCAGGGGGCCACCGCCGACCAACCGCCGCTATGCAATTGCGGTCCTCGAGGAACCGAACCTCGAGATTAGTCGCAAGCATCACAACTAATTGGTTTCACTCCGTCATCACATAGTCTCAGAAGTTGTGATGAGATGGCCATCATAATGATGAAGAAATTTCGGGCTCAACCGTTGCTGATCGGCCTCCTGGCGTTCGTGCTGTATGTCGCCATCTTTGTAATACTTGACTCGCTCAACGTGACGCGCGCGTTCGGAAAACTAGCAAAGAACACCGCTGGTACGCCACCGCCGGACGGTCTTCAAGAGGCCGTCAACGGGTTGCCGTTCGAATTTGGCATCGCGTTGGTCCTGATTGTCATCGTCGCGCTCACGGGGATCTGGAGCCAGGTCGGCTTTCGACGCAGATGGCCCGGCGGTCTGAAGTTCGTGCTGATTCCCCTGGGACTGATCATCTTGCTCTTCGGAACAGTCGTGATCAACTCAGTCAGCCAAGGGGGCAACGAGGTCTTTGGCTGGGGAGTGTGGCCAGCCTCTTTAGCGTTCGTGGCATACCTCTTGCTGGTCGGCTTTAGCGAAGAGTTGATGTTCCGAGGCATCCTCTTTCAGGGCCTCAGATCAGTCCTCAAACCCTGGCTCACTGTGCTGATCACCGCCGCGTTGTTCGGCAGCATGCATTTTGTCAACCTCTTTTCTGGGGCTTCGACGCAAGGCACGTTTGAACAAGTGCTATTCGCGTTCGCGTTCGGCTGTATGGCAGGTGCGTTGCGGCTGCGGGTAGGTTCGATCGTTCCGCTCATGCTTTTTCACGCGGTCTGGGACCTGCTGGTCACCGAATCGCAGATGGCCCAGGCTCCCGTCGGCCAGGGCACAAATAACGCCGCCGCGGCCGCCGAGACAGGCTTCGTCATTTCTCCCGGGCTGTTCTTCTTGGTGGCGCCATCACTGCTGTACGCAGTATTCATATTCTGGCGCTACCTGGTCGCGATTCGGAACAAGACCATCACCGAGCCGGAGTTTGCAAGCAACCTAAGTCGGTCAACGGTGCAGCGCGACACAGATCCCGATGCACTGGTCGCGAACGACCGGTAATCTGCTCGATCGCTAGGCCTGCGGTGGGTAAACCTCGTCCTTGACTGCGGGGAGCATCGGACCGGATTCGTTGAATTCCTCGGCACCGTGACCAGGCGTCGGCACAATCCCGGCCCCTTCGGTGTACACCTGCCAATGCGCGTGCCCCATCTGGTGCAGCGACAGTGCCGCTTGCAAGGAGTTATAGAAACCTTGATTGTCGACCGCCTGATTGACGCTCTCCTTGATCATCAGCGCGGTCGCGGACGGTCGCTTAGCGATCCGGCGCGCAAACTCGATCGTCTTACCAGCCAGATCTTCATTCTTGAAGACTTTGCTGACCATTCCCAACCGGTAGGCTTCGTCGGCGTCGATGCCGTCTCCAGTTAACAGCAGTTCCTTAGCCTTGCGCGGTCCGAACTCCCATGGATGAGCGAAGTACTCGACCCCACACATACTCAATCGCGAACCGACTGGGTCGCAGAAGAAGGCATCTTCGGCAGCCACAATCAAATCGCAGCACCACATCAACATAAGACCACCCGCGACAACCGGACCCTGCACCGAGGCGATCGTGATCTTACGAAGATCGCGCCAACGCCGGGTGTTAGTGAGGTAGTAGTGCCATTCTTGGCGCCAGGTCCGCTCTACCCCCGTCTTTGTTGCGCCATTCATTGCGAAACTGGGATGCTGATCTGCACCCGGCGCCCGCTCGGCGAGGCTGTCCTTGGAGCCTAGGTCGTGCCCAGACGAGAATGAAGCGCCCTCACCGCGCAGGATGACGACCTTGACTGCGTCGTCCCGCTCAGCAGTCATAAAGGCCTCGTCGACCTCCACCAGTAGGCCGCGGTTTTGCGCATTGCGCTGGCGGGGACGGTTCAGGCTGATGACCGCGATCGATCCGTCGTCGATAGTCTGGTAGTTAATCCAATTGAATTCGCTCATGCCCGATTCCTTATCCTGCTTCGATTCCGCCGCCGACGGTAAAATTGGAGCCGGTGCAAAACGATGCGCGGTCAGAGAGCAGCCACACAACCAATTGGGCGACCTCGTCAACTGTCCCGTACCGCCCCATAGGTACTCGTTGCATCCGTTTGTCGTCGGTGCCTGCGCCAGTCACAGCGGTCATCGGTGTCGTCACATACCCGGGGCACAGTGCGTTGATCCGAATGCCACTCTGGGCGTACTCCAGCGCTGCGGCCTTGGTCAGTCCAACTACCGCATGTTTGCTGGCCGTGTACGGCGCCGCACCAGCAAGACCGATCAGACCTGCAACGGAAGCGGTATTGACGATGGCGCCGCCACCCGCGTTCTGCATGACCCGAAGCTCCTCGCGCAGACAGAGAAATACGCCATCAATGTTGACGGCCATCACATCGCGCCACGCCTGCAGGCTCGTCTGCGCAGTCAAGGTGCCAGGAGTCCATCCTCGTCCGCGAGCGATCCCGGCATTGTTGAACGCGCAATCAAGGCGGCCGTGGGCCAATTCTGCCGCAGCGATCATGGTCGCGACCTGCTCCTCATCGCAAACATCCACCTCGACAGCAACAGCATTGCCGCCATCCTGCCGGATCGACGCAGCTGTATCTTCGGCGTTGGCCACATTGATATCGGCAACCGTCAACAATCCGCCCTCGCTTGCGGCGACCAGCGCCGTTGCCCGGCCAATGCCTGATCCACCGCCGGTGACCAGCACTGATTTGCCCTCGAGTAATCCACTCATGCAACGCTCCTTTGCGTTCAATTGGCGAGACTCGCAGCAAGGCTTTAACCCTCGGCCTGCTGGAGGGTGTAACGGACTGCGCACCTCGAACCTACGCCGGGAGATGGCAAAGCACCGATGCCGGTCGGAACCAACATCGGTGCTTGAGCGCAATTGCGCGGCTGGTGCTTGGCAGCAGAAGATAAACTACCCGCTGCCTTCGGCGGTTAACCGTCGGTGCGTGCCTCGTTAGCTGCAGTTGCCTCGGAGGTAGCGTCCGCGGTCGAGAGACGGCCGCCTAAGTCTTCGAGGTGCGCACGAATGAACCACTGGAATTTCTCCAGCTCGGCAGTCTGGCCGATCAACATGTCTTCGGTGATTGGATCGGCAGCCCCTGCGATCGCGATCGCTTTGCGGTTGTCCCGGACCACTCCGTTGTACACCTGATCGAGGGCGCCAAGATGGGCCAACACGGTGTCGCGACCGATCGAGTAGTCGCTCCAAGATCGATCCTTGGCGATCGCACCAGGAGTACCCGCCGGTGATCCACCCATCGTCGCCATCCGCTCGGCGACTTCATCGGCATAACCACGTACCAGATCAACTTGCGGGTCAATCATCTCGTGAACGGCGATGAAATGTGGACCCACGACATTCCAGTGCACATGCTTCAGCGTGAGGTGCAGATCGTTGTACGCGCTAAGCCTGACCTGCAGGGTTTCTACAAGTAATTCGCTATCTTTCTCCGACATTCCAGGAACGGTGTAATGAACTGCCATTGTCGAAACTCCTTCTGCCAAGGCGGGACATCGAATGTCGAAAACACTCGATGAATTGTTGGTGGGCTTAATACCGACCGTACACGCTGAAGTTTGAGCGCGCTCCCGCGTGACTATCGGCCTAATTCGATGGATGGTCACCGGAGTGCGTCCGCGCCAACCTGGTCGAATCGGCCAACTCGGGGGACAACGCGTTGAACCATATTGATCGTCTTTGGCGTGCCAATGTTGGTGCTGCTCATGAGGTTCATCGTCACCCTGATTGTCGCAACCAACGAACCCTGACAAATGCTGTCGAGATTCTCTCTTCTTCAAGGGCGCCCGAATCTCGAGCGTTCTCTCAGTCGTATGCTCGAGGACATGGCTGACGTAGATGACGTGGTATTCGAAGATTCGCAAATCGGCAAGGGTATGAAACCGCTAGCCCAACATGGCACCGTCGTGGTGGGCGCCGATGGCACCTTCACGCTTCTCGGTACTCAAGGCGATGTGATCGATTCAGCGCCGATCACCGAAGTGAGCGCGAAACGCATGGGGACCACCGGCGGCCAGACTGTGCGGTTGAATTTGGCTGGTCGCAAATACAACACGACCCCAGGCTGGGGTTCGTCGCTGGCAAAATGGAGCGGTGTATTCGGCACCAGCGCTGCTTCAAAAACGCTCGTCAAGCTGGTCGAGTCGAATGGTAAACGCGAGGCTAAGTGAGTCAGTACGACTTCGCGTCGTCGGCGATCGATGTCGAAGAGGGCTGGCTAGAGGTGTGGCCTGTCGGCGAGGCACGAGGCCGCGAGAGGCA
>JBDTCL010000206.1:0-14854 GCA_039923595.1 Antricoccus sp.
ACATTGACCTTGGCGATCTCGAGGAACCCGATCGTCACGGCGGCCGCAACCGCGCCGACGAAACCAATACTCAGACCCCGATACATCAGTTGACTTTGGAACTGGTCGATGCGGTGCAGGTGCCGGACGACTGCCCAGACCACCGCCACTAAGGGCACGATTGGCAGCAGCGCCCAGATGATCCGACTGGGCTTATTGCTAGTGAGGTCTCCGAATACGAGTACCAAGAGTAGAACGACGACGTATGCCAGCATGGCCGGTAAAAACTCGACCAGATACTTCTTAGCCCGGGCCTTATCGCCCCGACTGGAGTTTTTGGTGTCAAGGTTGCTTGTCATGGCTCCATCGTGCATCGTATCGAATGCTGTGTCAAGTGACCTTGTCTTCTGCGGAAAACGGACCAAATTGCTTCCAGCTATTCGGGATGCTATATACGATGACCTTTTGGACTTATCTATGATTTCACATGCGCGATCTGGCGCGGTAGGCGGCGACATTTGTACGGTTGCCGCAGCCACCTTCGCAGAATCGTTTCGATCGGTTGCGCGATAGGTCCACGAGTACATCGCCGCAATCGTCAGCGGCGCAGATACGCAGCCGCTGGAGTTCGTTTGATCGCACGACGTCGGCCATTGCCATCGCGGCCTCGACTGCCATTCGGCGAGCTAGTGGTGCATCGAAAGCAACTGCGTGGATATGCCAAGGAACGTCGTCGTGGCGAACCAGTTGGGGGAGTGCGCGGTATTCGGCGAGGATGTCGTTGACGAGCGCTGCGTTGGCATCAAGGTTGCCATTCCAGAACGCACGCAGGCGGGGCCGAAGATCGCGTACTGATTGCAGCTCTGCTTGGTCGTGGGCGCGCGTACCGGTGAAAGCGTGGCGCTCGAGCAATAGATTCAGATCATCGAGTGTGATGAGCAGACCGTCATACAGCGTGTTGACCAGGGCCGCCGACGCGACGAGGGCATCGTTGGTGTCATGGGCGAAAGTCACCGTAACTCCTGGCGGGCAGCTGATCGGTCGTAATGGTCGTTGTCGAATCTTAGCCCTTACGGGTCCCCCGACTTAGGTTCAGCCAGATGCGATCCACCGGCAGCACCCAACATTTGACATAGGCTTCGAGATGCAGACGATGTTCTTTGGAACTGTTCGTCTATGTAGTTGACATGCAACTCTCAGGCTGAAACAGATCGGCTTGTGCGCATGAGGCCCGAACGTCTGCCCTCCCCCCGGCTCACGCCCCGTCCGAAATCGAGAATGACATGACAGCGATCCTGTTTGGCTCTATTAGCACGCTTGCCGACACCTCCGAAATGCAACGCGATGCGTTCAATCGAGCTTTCGCCGAACACGGCCTCGATTGGCAGTGGGGTCGCGACGAATACCGCAAGATGCTCGGCGGCAATGGCGGCGCAAATCGCATAGCTGATTACGCCGCAGCGCGCGGCCAAGAAGTCGATGCAACTGCGGTACACGCCACAAAATCGAAGCTCTTTCAAGACAGTCTTGCTAAGGCGACATTGACACCCCGTCCCGGTGTGCGCGAAACGATCGCAGCTGCCAAGGCCGCGAAGGCCAAAGTTGCTTTCGTCACGACAACATCCCCGCAGAATGTCGCCGCGTTGCTTACTGCATTCCCGGATCTCGTTCCCGGAGATTTCGATCTAATCACCGACATTAGCGATGGTTACCCATCTAAGCCGGACCCGGCTGTATACGCTGCGGCGGTAGCCGCCCTCGCGCAAGATCCCGCTGAGTGTGTTGCCATAGAAGACAACATCGGTGGCGTCCAGTCGGCCGTAGCCGCTGGCTTGCGTTGCGCTGCATTCCCGAATGAAAACACAGTCGATCAGCCATTCGAAGATGTTGGTCACGGCGTCGAGCAAGTGACTGAATTGGACTTTACGCACCTAAGCGCAACGCAATGGAAGGCATAGATCAATGACGACTATTTCCCACGAGCAGTCCGCTGCCGCAGGTCCGTCGGCATCAGTCAGCCGCACCGACTCGTCGTTTCACGTTGAGGCGTACGAGAAAATTGATTACTCACTCGAGATGGTCGACGGTGTCTTCGATCTTAAGAATGAGCAGCTCGCCAGTGCCTACCGGCCGTTCGGGCGGTGCCTCATGGTCATCGACGAAACGGTCAACGCGCTGTATGGCGAGCAGGCGGCTGCGTACTTCGAGCACCATGGCCTGTCGCTGACCGTGTTCACAGTCGTGGTCCGTGAACCCGACAAGTCATTGCGAACCGTGGAAAAAATCGTCGACGCGTTCAGCGAGTTCGGTTTGGTACGCAAGGAACCCGTACTTGTTGTGGGCGGCGGTCTGACCACTGACGTCGCAGGTTTCGCCTGTGCGGCATTTCGTCGGTCCTCCAACTATATCCGCATTCCGACCACCCTGATCGGGTTAATCGATGCTAGCGTTTCGATCAAAGTGGGCGTTAACCACGGCAAGTACAAAAACCGGCTTGGTGCCTATCACGCCTCCCAACAGGTAATCCTTGACTTCTCGTTCCTCAAGACGCTGCCGATCGACCAGGTCCGCAATGGCATGGCGGAATTGATCAAGATCTCCACTGTCGGTAACGGTGAAATTTTCGATCTTCTGGAGAAGTACGGCGAGGACCTGCTCACGACGCGGTTCGGTCATCTCAACGGCACACCGGAACTGCGCGAGATTGCTGACCGTGTCACCGACGGCGGCATCGAGACCATGCTGCAGCTGGAAGTACCGAATCTGCACGAGCTTGATCTTGACCGGGTTATTGCCTTCGGACATACCTGGAGTCCCACCCTTGAGCTGACCCCCGACATTCCGTTCTTCCACGGTCATGCGGTGAATATCGATATGGCGTTCTCCAGCACCATCGCCAAAGAACGGGGCCTTATCGCCGAAAGCGAGCGGGATCGTATCTTCTGGCTCATGAGCCGGATTGGCCTAACGCTAGATTCCGATTTCCTCACGCCGGAGTTGGTACATGCCGCGACCGCCTCGATCGTCCAAACGCGCGACGGCTTGCTCAGAGCGGCCGTGCCGGACCCGATCGGCAGTTGTACGTTCCTGAACGATCTAACCAACGATGAACTCGATGCTGCGCTCGCTGCGCACAAGGAGGCGGTCGTCCGTTACCCGCGTGGTGGTGCTGGTGAGGACGCGTTCATCGCATGAGCCCGGTGTCCGCGCCGGGTAAGCCCCGTCCGGTCACACCGGTCGCGATTCTTGCCTCGAAACTCGCTGAACTTGCGGGAGCATTAGCGCAGATTGATGGACTGGATGGGGGATTAGTCCAGTCCGCGCGCGAAGCTGCAGTTTTGGCAGGCGGACTCGATCCGTACCTGGAGCGGCACACAACGCCGCAATCAGCGGCGCTGAAGCAGCTCTCTGAAGCGACGGCCAGCCATGACTGGAATAGTAGTTCGGCGACGACCGGCCTCGAACAAGAAATGCTGTCCGGCCACGTCGAGGGCCAACTGTTGAAAATGCTGGTTGGGTTAGCACGCGCTAAGAAGGTTTTGGAAATCGGCATGTTCACCGGCTACTCGACGCTGGCAATAGCTGAGGCACTTCCAGCGGACGGCCGAATAATCGCCTGCGAAGTGGACCCTGAAGTAGCCGCCTTCGCGAAACAACAGTTTGCGCGCTCGCCGGAGGGGGCCAAGATTGACGTTCGGATTGGGCCGGCGTTGGCGACGTTAAGTGAACTCGCGCAGTCGTCGGCGGTATTCGATTTTGTCTTTATCGACGCTGACAAGAGCGGCTATCTGGACTATCTAAGCACCATTCTCGAAACCGATTTGCTCGCTGCTGGTGCCTTGATTTGCGTTGACAACACGCTGCTGCAGGGCCAACCGTGGAGTGCGCTTGAACCGACGCCAAACGGTGCGGCTATCGCCGCATTCAACCAAGCAGTCGCCGATGATCCTCGCGTTGAGCAGGTCCTTGTGCCATTGCGTGATGGCCTCACCCTTATCCGTCGTACCGAAGGAAGCCAAGCATGAACACCAGTGACCTCAAACCGCTCGGTATCGAGATAACCGACCTCGCTCTCGACAAAGTCGATGCTCGCAGTGTCGCACTGTTGCGCAACCTGCTCGCCGAGAGTGGCGTCGTCGTGATGCGCCGCCAAACCATTGACGACGATATCTTCCTGCAGTTCTTGCACACCTTCGGTGAGATGGCGTTCACCGAGGGAGAAGTGCCGCTTGAGGGATACCCCGAGCTCAACTTCGTCAGCAATATCGGACGAACGACGCCGCCGCGCAGTAACTTCCACGTCGATACCAGTTATGTGTCCGCGCCGCCCGCCTACACCGCGCTGCGCGCGGTTCAGGTCCCGGCCAGCGGCGGCGCTACGGTGTTCACCAATCAGTACCGCGCCTACGAGACGCTACCCAAAGACATCCGTACTCAGCTCAAGGGCCGCACAATCCGTCATGTTGTCAGTGGTCTTGAATTGGGGCCAGATTCTGAAACCGAGGCCGAGCATCTGATCTTTCGCCCGCATCCGCTGACTGGACGCGTCGCGCTCTACCTGTCGACACCGCAGCGTTGTGTCGCGATCAGCGGCATGGATCCGGACGGCTCGCGCGAGATGATCGAATACTTATTCGCCCATTCCACCCGTGAGGACAACCAATTGCGTCATGCGTGGGCAGAGGGCGATGTCGTGATGTGGGATAACGGCTGCGTCTTGCACAAGGCAGACCACAGCGGTGTGGTTGGTGACCGGGTGATGCACCGCGGGATGGTGGCCCGGTACGCAGCATGATTGCGGCGCCGTCGCTGCGCGATCGCGTGCTGCTCGCGTTAAAGACGGTGGGGACGATCGCCCTCCTGGAGGCGGCGCTGCCGGTGAGCCTCGCGGTGACCGCTGTGGCGCTGGTACGTTCGCGCGTTTCTCCGCTACCTCAGGGATCTGAGTCCTCAGAGAGATCCGAGGACGTGACCTCCAGCGCCAAGACGGTGCTGCTCAGTGGCGGCAAGATGACCAAATCACTGCAGTTAGCCCGCTCGTTTCACGCCGCAGGTCACCGCGTCATCATGGTTGAATCAGCGAAGTACCGACTAAGCGCACATCGCTTTTCGCGAAGCGTCGATGCCTTTTATACGGTGCCAGATGCCCCGTCGCCGCAGTATTCGAGCGCGCTGATCGACATCGTGCGTCGCGAGGGTGTCGACGTTTACGTTCCGGTCTGCAGTCCTGTTGCCAGCCGCTATGACGCTCTGGCGAAACCCGCTCTCGAGGAGTGGTGCGAGGTTGTTCACGGCAACATCGACATGGTCGATCGGGTCGATGACAAAGCCGCGTTTGCCGCAGCAGCGGCAGATCTTGGGCTGCCAGTGCCTGATACTCATCGAGTGACTGATGCGGCCGAAGTGGGTGATTTCGATTTCGCGGATCACCAAGGGCCCTATGTCCTCAAAAGCATTCCGTATGACCCGGTCAATCGTCTCGATTTGACCCGACTGCCGAGACCTACATCGCAGCAAACTCTGTCCTTTGCCAGTACGAAGCCGATCGACGAGGCAACACCGTGGATTTTGCAATCATTTATCGCTGGCCAGGAATATTGCACCCACGGCACTGCGCGTGACGGCCACCTGCAGGTATGGGCCTGCTGCGAATCGTCGGCGTCACAACTGAACTATCGAATGGTTGACAAGCCCGAAATCAAGTCGTGGGTGACGAAGTTCGTCGGTGAGCTGGGACTGACCGGTCAGTACTCGTTCGATTTCATTGAGCGTGCTGATGGACAGGTGTTTGCCATCGAGTGCAACCCTCGCACCCACTCGGCAATCACGATGTTCTATGACCATCCGGGCCTTGCGCGGGCCTACCTTGAGACCGGTGGTGCCGCGATCACGCCCACCGCGACGAGTCGGCCGACCTACTGGATCGCGCACGAGCTGTGGCGAATGATCCGTGCGCCGCGTACCGCGCAGCAGAGTTGGACGGTAATCAAGGAGGGCAAGGATGCAGTCTTCGACTGGTCGGACCCATGGCCGTTCTTCATGTTGCACCACGTCCACATCCCGTCCTTGCTGCTCGGCAATCTATTAAGACTGCGGCCCTGGACAAAGATCGATTTCAACATCGGCAAGCTCGTCGAACCAGGAGGTGACTAACCGATGACGATTCGGGTACTTCACCTAGTCGGTTCTGCCGTGAGCGAGTTCTATGCCGACCTATCGTTGCTTTATGCGCGGGGCGCCTTTACTGCGACCGCCGACGTCGATAAGTATCGCTTCGAGATCGCATACGTCAGCCCTGATGGCCGTTGGCGGTTTCCTGCCGATCTGAGTCCGGAGGCACTTGAGGCCAGTGCCCCAATGTCGCTCGCGGAGGCAATCGCCAAAATCTTGGTGCTGAAGGTAGAGGTGATGATTCCGCAGATGTTCTGTCTGCCGGGGATGACTTCCTATCGCGCGTTGTTTGATGTTATCGGTATTCCTTTTGTGGGTAATGCTCCGGACGTGATGGCGCTCGGCGCGCATAAGGGCAGGGCCAAGGCTGTGGTTGCTGCGGCCGGTGTCGCGGTGCCAGCCGGGCGGGTAGTAAGTCCCGGTGTTGCCGTTGATGCGGCAATGCCCGCGATTGTCAAACCAGCGGATGCTGATAATTCACTTGGTCTCACGCTAGTTCGCGAGGAGCGCGATCTGGACGCTGCCCTCGCCGAAGCGTTCGTCCATTCGCCGCAGGCAATTGTCGAGGCATACATCGAACTTGGCCGCGAGGTGCGCTGCGGGATCATCGAACGCGATGGGGAACTCCTCGGGCTGCCGCTGGAGGAGTACCGAGTCGATCCGGTCGGCAAACCCATCCGCCCGCATGATGACAAGATCAGACGTGGTGATAAGGGCGATTTAGCACTAGTAGCGAAAGATGTCGATCATGCTTGGATTGTCGATGTTGACGATCCGATCACCGCGGTGGTGTGGGAGGCCGCTCGACGTTGCCATATCGCTCTCGGCTGCCGTGATTACAGCCTGTTCGACTTCCGCATCGATCCCGAGGGCCGACCCTGGTTCCTCGAAGCCAGCCTCTATAACTCATTTGCGCCCAGTAGCGTGCTTGCGATGATGGCGGCCGCAGCAGGCATATCGCTGGAATCCCTTTTTGCAGATTGCGTGCAACGGGCACTCACCCGGCTCCCTGACCGAACTCAGATCGAGTCGCCTTTGGTACAGGATGTATCAGCGTGATCCTGAGGTCTGTCCGCTCAACCTATTCGCTGAGGTTACGTAGAAGGGCTGGTCCGGAAGATTCCGGGCCAGCCCTTCTCGCGGTGTCAAAACCTACTGTCCGCTGAGTGTCAGTTGTTGCGGCGGCGACGTCCAAGAGTCAATGCGAAGGCGCCGGTCAGCAGCAGTGCGAGAGCAGTTAATAACGGCGGCAGGAGTCCGAAGCCGGTGTTGGGCAAGCCGGACATGAGCGCTACCGGGTGCACCAGTGGCGCTGGTGGCGTGGTGGGCGGCACGAGAGCCTGCTTCGTGTTAGTGATCGTGCAAGTTACGGAGTTACCCAGAGTGACCGTTACCTGTGCGCCGTTGACGGTCGCACCTGTGCAGGTCCACGAAGAGGCGGCGTAACCGGTCGGGCCACCGGCTTCGGACAGCGTGTAGCTGCCGATCGTGACCGATGCTGAGGTGACCGCTGCGGCGCCGGTTGTGCCGGTAATCGTGGTGGGCCCGGTCGCGGTGAGCGTCCAGTCCGTTGGTGTGGCGGTGCCGCCGTTGGTGTTGTCAACTTTCTTCACCAGGGTCAGAGTGGCTGGCTTGGCGGTATTGGTGATGGTGCACGTGGTCGCTTGTCCGAGGCTCAGAACGACGGTGCTGCCGGTTGTCGTGGTTTCGCCTTGGGTACAGGTCCAGTCTGAGGCAGCGTAGGCCGATGGTCCGTCGGCTTCGGACAGTGTGTAGGTGCCGATTGTCACGGGTGCTGCGGTGACCGCTGGGGTGCCGGTGGTGCCGGTGATTGTGGTGGGTCCGGTGGCAGTCAGGATCCAGTCGGTCGCGACCGCTTTGCCGCCGGTGGTGCCGTTGTCGACCGTTTTGATCAGGGTCAGTGTGGCTGGCTGATCGGTATTGGTGATGGTGCAGGTCGTGGCCTGTCCGACGCTGAGGACGATCGTGCTGCCCGTTGTCGTGGTGTTGCCCTGGATACAGGTCCACGCAGAGGGTGTGTAGCCGGCGGGTCCACCGGCTTCGGACAGTGTGAAGCTGCCAGCTTGAACTTGCGCTGCGGTGACGGCAGGGGTGCCGGTGACGCCAGTGATCGAGGTGGGTCCGGTCGCGCTTAAGGTCCAGTCCGCTGGCGTGGCGATGCCGCCATTGGTATTGGTGACCTTCTTCACCAAGGTCAGGGTGGCGGGCTGGTCGGTATTGTTAATGGTGCAGGTCGTGGCCTGTCCGATGCTCAGGATCACGGTGCTGCCGGTTGTCGTGGGGTTGCCTGGAGTGATACAGGTCCAGGCAGAGGGCGTGTACCCCGCGGGACCGCCAGCTTCGGACAGCGTGTAGCTGCCAGCTGTGACCGGTGCCGCAGTGACCGCTGGGGTGCCGGTGACGCCAGTGATCGTGGTGGGTCCGGTCGCGCTTAAGGTCCAGTCTGCTGGGGTGGCGGTGCCGCCATTATTGTTCGTGACCGTTTTGATGAGCGTAAGCGTGGCTGGCTTATCGGTATTGGTGATGGTGCAGGTGGCGTTGTTGCCATCTTGGAGAGTCACAGTGCTGGATGTACTGGCACCAGCGCCGGTACATGCCCAATCCGACGGTGTGTAGCCGACCGGACCACCGGACTCCGACAGGTTGTAGGTGCCGACGCCGACGCGCTGATTGGTGACAGCGGCCGAACCGGTACTGCCGGTGATCGTCGACGCTCCACTTGCGGTGAGCGTCCAGTTGATCGGCACTGCAGTACCGCCACTGGTGTTGGTGACCTTCTTGACAAGAGTCAACGTGGCGCTAAGGGGACGGTTGGTATACGTGCAGGTAACGGTGTCCCCGGCGAGCAGCGAGATACTGGCTGCCGTGTTCGTGGTGGACACAGGTGTCCCCTTGAGCGAGGTACACGACAGGCTGACGAAGGCGTATCCCGGCGACGGCAATTCGTTCACGGACCACGGTGTGCCACCGGTACGGTCGGCCGAGGCGGCGCGCGCGAACGACACTGATCCCTGACCACCCGTGGTGTTGACGGCGAAGTTTCCGCCCTGCTCAAAGGACACATCGCCTTGGAAGGGGAAGCTCACGGACTTGCCTGATGGTGGGTTCTGAAGGACCTTTTTGACGACGATCACGCCCGAGCTCGGCGGCGGGCTGACATAGATCGCGTAGCAGAATATGTTCTTGTCGTCGTTCTTGTACTGGATGTATTCGACGTTGTCACCGTTCAGCGCGTCGTACCCGCAGCGCAACGCGCCAAACGCGTACGTGTCAGCCTGGCCGTTGAGCTGCGACGTCGGCCGCGCAGCTGGCGTACCGCCTTGGATCCACAGCGAACTTGCGTTGCCCGCAAGCTTTCGTTGATCAGGGGTGAGGGTGATCGTGGTTGCGCCCTGCAGCGTGGCGCCG
The DNA here is from genome assembly GCA_039923595.1 of Antricoccus sp. Taxonomy (GTDB): domain Bacteria; phylum Actinomycetota; class Actinomycetes; order Mycobacteriales; family Antricoccaceae; genus Antricoccus. The sequence continues at coordinate 9,580 of JBDTCL010000206.1, forward strand.
GTCGGATTGCCCAGCCGATCGAGTTCGGGGACGCCAGCCAGGGTGGTCTGGACCGGAGTGTTCGACGCACCAGTAACGACACTGAGGTCCTTCGGATTGCCACCTGAGATCCCGGTGCCCAAGGTGTAATTCCACGGGATGGGCATGGGCGCACAATTTGGTGCACCCTGGGGAGAGGCCTGCTCCGCGTGAGGGTTTACCCGGGGCGCCGCATCGCTGAAATACGGCGAATCCGGACCTAGGTCCTTAAATGTCTCCTGGATGTTGTTACGCGAACGATTCGCGTAAATGAATTGGTAGTCGTTGCAGACGAGCGTCACCACGGTGAGCGTCGGGGGTGCATCCGCGGCGACCGCCTGAGTCGCTGGGGGAGCCACAGCGTTCGAGGATGAGTCCGGTGCTGCGGGTGCTGGGGATACCGCGGTAGAGGGTGGTGCTACCGCGGACGAAGGGGTCGCCGGCGGTGTTGCCGTCTCGGCGGATCCGACGGCCGGGCCCGCTGCTGAAGAAGCAGCCGGGTCCGAGGACGAGTCTGGCGCCGCGGGCGACGCAGGAGCCGACGCCGAGGAAGCAGCAGGATCGGGCGGTGGTGCGGTGTCCGATTGGGCTGCGCTTTGAGACGTTGCAGTGGATGGTGTGTCCGCAACCGCTACGGTGGGAATCATGCTGAGTCCCGCCGCGAGCATTGCGATAGTGGCACATAGTGACATTGCACGGCGCATGTGGTTTATCCCCGATTCGCGACCAGTATCGCGGATCAACCCCCCGGTTGTACGCCTAGTCGAGTCGAAACTTAGCGTGAATTTCTGGTACGTGCAAGCTGGTTTGCGAACAATTTAGGGCTGCGCAGTAATGAAAGTGCCGTTCAAGCGTGCTGCAAGCACGGTAGTTGGCTAATCTTTTGGGGTCGCGTCGCGGCCAGTCTCTTCCCGCAGGTCACGGGCTAGGTAGGGCAATTGCAATGAGAGAAGTGCGTAGATGACGTTAGGTGACGGCTCACGAGATCCGGCTGAAGTGGCGCTGGGCGTCCTGCGTGCGCTCGAGAAACTCCCGCCGTTCACCGGGATCGTGTTCCGCGGCCTGCCGACGATTCCCGAGATCAACAGAGCGAGGTGGACGAACGGACTTACTGCGACGAGCCTCGACCCCCGGGTGGGAACGGAAAACTTCACGACTCCAGTTATCGCCGCGATTCTGAGCCGGACAGGACGTGAGCTAACTGCATTTGCCGAACAACCGAACGAGCAAGAGGTTCTGCTTCCACCGAACGTGATGCTTCATACGCTGATGGTCGACACGGCACCCGATGGCCGGACGCCGCTGATAGTGATCGAGCAGCTCGCGGAGCTGGACCCCAATGTCTCGCTGCCGCCGACCCTCGCCGAACTCGTGGCGCAAATCGATGCGCAGCTCGCCGATGCGATCAAGTCACCTGCGGTCGAAGTTACTTCCCCGGGCAAGTTCACTGAGTCTCTGTACTTTCTCAGCTGAGAGGAGGCGTCCGTTATAAGGCTGTTGACCAGATCGCGACGCGACTGCGCGTGGTTGGCGTCTTAATCAAAGCTCACATCGACTACCGATAGGTCGGTAAACTATCGTAATGATCTAACCTGAATTTTACCCCTTACGGAGGAATGAATGAGCGCGTCCGCTCAGCGCTCGATGACGTCAGGCACGTCGTGGGCTGGTCTAGGTTTCGCGCTATTGTCCGCGGCGAGTTTCGGGATGTCGGGTTCTTTCGGCAAGGCTCTGATCGCCGGTGGCTGGTCGCCAGCGGCCGCGATCTTGGTACGGGTCAGTGGCGCCGCGCTGATCCTGGCAATCCCTACCATCTACCAGTTGCGTGGTCGTTGGCAGCTTGCATGGCAAGCACGTTGGCAGATACTGATGTACGGCGGCACCGGGGTTATCGCGACCCAACTCGGATATTTCAACGCGATCAAGCACATGTCCGTCGGTGTGGCTTTGCTCATCGAATACAGCGCAACGATCCTCGTGGTGCTCTGGCTGTGGCTTATCGGGCACAAGCGACCACGGCTGCTGACGATCATCAGTGGTGCGGTGGCGGTGGGCGGACTAATCCTTGCTCTGGACCTCACCGGGTCATCGATAAGTCTCACCGGAATCGCCTGGGCCCTGGTGGCCGCAGTCGGTCTCGCTACGTATTTTGTGATTAGTGGACGTTCCGATTCAGTGATTCCGCCGGTCCCGATGGTGGGACTTGGCATGGCAACCGGCGCGGTCGTCATGATCATCTTGGGCTTGCTACACCTGCAGCCGATGCACTTCACGGACGCCACGACCTTGATCGCCGGGCTGCGCACGTCATGGGTCGTGCCAGCACTTGGAATGATCCTGGTGGCGACCGTCTTTGCCTATGTGACTGGAATTATTGCCGCCCGGCAGCTCGGTGCGACGGTGGCATCGTTCGTTGGCCTCACTGAAGTCCTTTTCGCGGTCCTGTTCGCGTGGCTCGCGCTTAGTGAAGCACCAACCTGGATTCAGGCGATCGGGGGCGTGCTACTACTGGCCGGGGTCGCTGGGGTGCGCTACGACGATCTGCGATATGCCCGCGCTCAGACCGTAATCCGAATGAGCAGTTAGCTCCGCTCGGTCTGCTGCTGCCGTTCGTGTTGCTGCTGAGCCCGACGAGCCGCGGCGATCGCCGCGATGGCTGCGACTTTGGCCGGACCGCGTTGGGGTTTAGAGGACTCTGCTGGCGTTGCCGGTACAGGTAACTCTGCTGGCGTTGCCGGTACAGGTAACGGCGCTGGTGCTGCAGGTGCTGCAGGTGCTGCGGGTGACCCGAACTGTGCTGAGTCCGGCACCGGAACCGACGACAATGTCCCGAACTGAGCTGAGAACGGTGGCGTAGGTGGCGGCGCTGCGCAGATCGGGGTCGGCTCAGGAGCTATTGGCTGGGCTGCGGTAGCTGGTGCAGTCGGTGCTTCTGACATTGAGTTCGCAGGTGCGCTCGGTGCCTCTGGCGTTGAGGCCGAATGCGCAGGTTCAGAGGCAGCGATGAACGTCGGAGCCGGCATCATCTGGGGCGCGACCGGTGCCGACGCCGGTTCGGTAGTTGCGGGCTGTTTGGTTTCGACGACCGCATTGCGTAGTCGCGGCAGCAACGTATCTATGGTGCGCAACACATCGCGTACCTGATTGATCTTGATTGTCACCTCAGCCACTTGCCGCTCGCGCTCGCCCCGATCAACTTTTAACGAGTTGTCGATTTGTTTGATGTGACCATCCAACGTTTCGATTCGGCGACCTAGCGCGCGATCGAGCGCGAGCGTCAACTCGTGCTCGGCCTCAATGAAGAACGCCGAGGCATCTGCTTCGAGCTTGCTACGTGTTTCGCCGAGGGTTTCGTTGAGCCAAATTTTCAAATTGTTGCGGTCAGCTGCAGTGCGGCGAGCCCAAACCATCCACGACGCGGCACCGATGCCGATACCGATGACAACCGGCAGCATGATCAGTCCCGCCGCACCGCCGGTGATACCGAGGGCACCAGCGATACCGGCCTCAAGTGGCATTGAGGCGAGCTTGCCGAGCGAAACTGCCGACATTAAGCTCATCCCGGTGATGACCTTTTCATCGGCAGTCATCGTTTTGCGATCAGGTCCGACGGCGGCCGCTAGTTGACGCGGCCGTTGCAATGCCGCGTAGACCTCGGCGAGTTCGCTCTGCTGAAACATCGATTGCAGGACCGAGCGCGACACATTCCGCAGGCGCCCTTGTTGACGATCAAAGATCCGCATAGATGCCACCTTGAGCGCGACATCAAGCTGTGGAGCGATTTGCTGAAGTTGGTTTTTGTCCGATTCCTCGATCCTGCGCCGCCAGTGCGTGAGGAACTTACGCTGCTCGGCGGAGATGTCGGCCATGGTGTCAAGACGCGCACGTGAGAGCTGCGCACGCAACCTCAGTTGCCAGGCGCGCGAATCAGTCCGGCGGGCAGCGAGGAGTTGATCGCGATTTTCCTTCACTCTTGCCGCATAGGCCAAGTCTGGCTGACATGCCTTACGGGACTCGAGCAACACCGAATCGAGCGCGATCAATTGCGAGCGCATCGTGCGCAGAAGATTCGCATCGTGCAGCGCGGAGGCTTTAATAGCGATTTGCTGTTGGAGCTTAATCTGCAGGTCAATGATGTTCGACTCTTTGCGCAGCGTGACCGCGAGGTCACTACTACCCATAAGTCCCGCTTGTTCGAAAAGTTTCGCTGATACGGGAAGCATTTCGGCATCGGCAAAGCGTGGGGCGTGCGTGCGTAGCAGGGCTCTGTTGTCCTCGACCACGGTTCGCCAACCACGATACGCATCGGTTTTGGTGACCGCGAAAATTACCAGATCGATGGTCTTAGACGCTTGCAACAAAAAGTCAAGCTCCGGCTTGGTAAACGGTGCTGAGGCATCACACACAAACAGCAAGGCGGTTGCTCGGCTGATCGCGCGCAGCGCAATCTCGGCATGCGAAGCATCTAGTCCGCCAACCCCCGGCGTATCGACAATATTGAGATTACCCAACAGCGGTGAGTCGCACTCGACTTCGATCAATCGAGGCGGGGCATACTGAGGGCGACTACCTAGATCAGTGGCCCAATCGCGCATATTTTCTAGGGGCACATCGATGGGATCGTCGCTACCAGGCATAAGTGCGCGGGCTGCGGTCTTCGGCCCCCTGCGAAACATGATGTAAGTGCTGGTCGCTACACGCGCGTCAACTGGTGAGAGTCCTGGCACGTTGATCAGCGCGTTGGTCAAACTGGATTTGCCGCGTTTGGCTTCCCCCACAACGACGACCGTGGGCTTATCTGGTCGAGTGGCGCGCATTTTCTGCAGTCGCTGGGCAACGACCGGATCAGTTTTCTCCAGGATCGCCAGACCCTTGTCAGAGGTTTGTCTCGATAACGCTGAGAGGGTAATTTTTTGCGGCGTGCGATGCCCCGCGGGCACTGTCATGGCCGTTGAACCGGTTCGCGGCTATACACCGTTACAAGTGGCGCGCGGACCAACCGGTCCCCATCGAGATAGCCGGCGAGTTCGACTTCGGCGATTGTTCCCACCTTTGCCTGATCAGTGGTGTGCACCGTGGCGGATGCTTCGTGTTGAGTTGCCTCAAAACGATCGCCAGACTGCGGGGTGAGTACGGCGATTCCGAGCAAGCTCAATCCGTCATCCATCCGGCTCGCGACTGCCGGTGAACTGACTCGATCCCGCGCATAAAGCAGCAAATCGATGAGTTTCTCGCGCTCATTACGCAGCGCGACTAA
>JBDTCL010000207.1:0-9255 GCA_039923595.1 Antricoccus sp.
GACTGTGGTGCACTCGCGGGGCCGACATACGGCTGCGCCGTGATGTGTGGGCATCCTTCATTCGCTGAGGACACGGTGAAGGAATAGACGGTCGCTGGGACAGGTAGGTTGCATCGTTGGGTTGATCGATACCTGATCGATGCCGTTCGATCAGATGGCGCCACGGGGTTCGCCGATCAGATCAGGCGCGGTACTCCGTCATACGCCGGACGCGGTCTTCGCGCTGCGGGAACGAGCCGGCCAGCTCGATCGGAGATTTTCCGAATCGGTTCGGCGCTGCGGGCGACAGTCCGGGAAGCGCGAACCAGAAGTCGAGCAGCTCGCTCAGTTCCGCGTCACCTTGCGGCAGTTGCGCGATCCATTGCGTCGGCGCCACTCCCCTGTTGTCGCGCAGGGACGGGTCGGCTCCATCGGTCCAGCAGAAACCGCGAAATCTCGTACCTGGGCTCGAGTCTGTTGTTCGCCAGCGCCGAAAAAATGAGTGGGTTACCGTAAAACAGCCGCGTCTGATCACCTGGAACGTACTGCTGGGCGAACGCGGCGAGGTCTTCGAGCTTCGCTGTCAGGTCGACCTGCATGTCCCACATCCCCTCCTAGTGGATCGCCACCGTTGGGATCGTGCCGGAACTCGACCCCAACGGTTCAGCCGGACGACCGCGTTTGCTCAATCTTCTGGACGAGCCAGCTAAATATTCAGACCACCATCGAGCCGAGCCGGTCACGAATAAGCTGTTCGGCTTCGCTGACGATCCGGTGCAGTAGCTCAGCACAGGTTGGAATGTCGTTAATTAGTCCTTGAACGGTTCCAGCTGACCAGATGCCAGCATCGAGATCACCGGTTTCGTACACCGAACGGCCGCGGACTCCGGCTACCAGTTCGCGAACGTCCTCAAACTGCCCACCATCGGCAAGGATGCCGACAACTTCGTCCGATATCGCGTTCTTTGCCACGCGAGCGGTGTTGCGCAGCTGGCGGAAGATCAGATTTGTGCTGCGCTCCGAGCCGTCAACCAACGCTTGTTTCACGTTCTGGTGGATTGGTGCTTCCGCAGTCGCCATGAACCGAGTACCCATATTGATGCCATCGGCGCCCAGCGCGAGCGCAGCAACCAGACCGCGCGCATCACCGAATCCTCCAGAGGCAATCATCGGGATCGTAATCTGCTGTGCGGCTGCGGGAATCAGGACCAAGCCCGGAATATCGTCCTCGCCCGGATGGCCGGCGCACTCGAAGCCATCAATGCTGATCCCATCGACACCGATCGATTGAGCTTTGACCGCGTGCCGCACAGCCGTGCATTTATGGAGCACCTTGACGCCAGCGGCTTTGAAGTCCGGGAGATGGTCGACAGGGTTGAAGCCGGCGGTTTCCACGATCTTGACGCCCGCTGAGATGATCGCGTCTCGATATTCGGCATATGGCGGCGGATTGATCGCAGGCAAGATAGTCAGATTGACCCCGAATGGTTTATCCGTCAAATCACGACAACGGGCTATCTCCTTGGTGAGATCTTCTGGGGTCGGCTGGGTCAGTGCAGTGATGAATCCGAGCCCACCGCCGTTGGCGACCGCTGCGACCAGATCAGCGCGACCTACCCATTGCATGCCACCCTGGACCACCGGCACTTCGACGCCGAATGTCTCGGTGAACTTCGTCTTAATCACACGCATCTCCTCGGGTTTCGCTGACCACACGATCGGCCAGCTTCTCGCCCGAAACTACCCGACCGGAAGTAGCCGTAACGCGAGGACCGGGCATGCCGAAGCTGCGCGCTTAGCTCGGCGGATCTGATCAGCTCCGATAGGACCGTCGGCGACGATCGGATATCCCCATTCATCGAGCGTGATCCCGTCCGGAAACTCGGCCGCGCATAGGCCGTGCGCCTGACACCCAATCGGGTCGACGCGCAGCCGGAATGCTGATGCCTTGAGACTCATCGCAATCGCCGCGCGAGACGTGATGCGACACCTGCGGTATCACATCGTGCCGAACAGCGATGCCCGCGATCATAGATTTCTAACGCGCTCGCCGCAAGACCGACCGCGCCTGTCGGATGCGCGCACGCACCCCTGCCGGCGATGACCGGTAGTCGCCGCCGAAGCCTTGCGTAGGCACGCGAATCACCACGAACGAGATCCCGCATATCGGTGCTGATGGCCGGTAACCCAAAGATGCATGGGCCGCACTGCCCGGCGGAGACCCGCGATATATCAGCCAACATACGAGCTGTCTGGCCGATAGGACAGCTGTCGCGGTCCAGGATCACATACGACGGAAGACCGGGCAGCGTGCCCACGGGAAGCGAACCGATCTCGGCGCGATGGAACCACCTGCCGGTGATGCCGCCAGCCAGAATCCATTCCCCTTCGTCGCCAGCAGCAGCACGCAAAACCCTTTCGACCGTCGAATCAGCACGATGGGCGATCACCTGTCTGCGGTTACTCGTCGTCACGGTAGACAACATCTGTCGCCGTCCCGGCGTGTCAAGCTCGCCTCGAGCTGCCTGCGCGAGATGGACAAACGTTTCGACATTACTGATGAGGGTGGGCGCACCGTCAACTCCCGCCGTGGTCGGAAGAGTGATCGAGCCGGCGGGACGCGCCAATCCGGTATTGAGGTAGTTAACGAGTGCCGTGGCCTCACTGGCGACATACAACGCCGGTACAGCGAGGATCTCCATCCATGCAGGTGCCGTGGAGCGAAGCGTCGTCTCAATTGTGGTGCCAGCGTGCACCGCGAGGATCGTGCGTCGCGCTCGCAGTGCATGCGCCGCGAGGCCGACACCGCTATAGAACAACTCGGGAGAGTTTCCGATGTAGGTCGCGTCCTTCCGCGAGGTCGGATCACCCTCGCAGCAGTTAGCAATCACGACTGTGCCGCGCTTGGGCAGCGCGCTGATCTTGCGCGCCAGCGGAAACCCAGCTCCGCCCCGACCCAGGATTCGGTGCCGCGTCGCGAGCTCGGCTAACTGCGTTCGGTTAACCAGCAGAGGCATTCCGACACTGTCTGAGGACGCGAGTGTGGCGGTCATCGACCCAGGTCCTCGAAGTGCGCAGTAGCTGCTGCACGATGTCGAAAATCTGCCGTCTTTGATCGTTGCGCATATCGAATAGTGACCGCAATGAGAATCCCGACGGCGCCAAACCCGAAGATGCCGAGCATCCACGGCTGCGACGGGTCCGAGCCATTGACCCCGATCGCGTGGATTGCGCCGATCGGGAACAGCGCATAAGCGCTCAGATGCAGATATCGCCAGGTGGCGTGTTTGAGTTTGCGGCGCATCAAGCTACTGAGCGTGATTGCGATAAGTAGATCGACGGCAACGGTGCCGAGGGCGACCCAGAATGTGCTGTAGGCGCTGGTGAACGGCACCAGCACGGCGAGCGGGCTCACCGAGACGTAGGTATCGACCACCACGGTAAGAATATGCAGAGCGATGAAGGCAATGCTGATCCCGGTGAATGATCGATGCAGCCGCTGGACTAAAGCTCGTCGTTCAGGACCGAGTCGCGGTGCGGCCCCGATGAGACCAACCATGGTGGCGATCGCTAGCAGTAACAGTGCCACCGCTCCCGCGGCTCGCGAGAAATACCAAATCAATAGCGACGACATCACGCTGCTTGACTTTCAGCCGGCCAACCACCCACGCAGCACACCTGGCCATCGTCGGCCACCAACCGAGCAGCAACACGCCGCTGCGCGAGGAAGTCAGGTGCTGCGCTGCCCATTACGATGGCTCCAGTTGCATAGGCATTGGCGCTCACACAATCACCGGCGACAACACTCACGTCCGTCCACGATGACGTCGGTGTGAGACCTGTCCGCGGATCCATGATGTGGTGCTGCGATTCACCGAGCGCATCAATGCGGATGCGTTTGCGGGTCGATGACGTTGCTAAAGCGCCAGATCGTAGTGATACCACCGATTCGCGCCGATCAGTGCCGTCCTCAATGGCCACATTCCAACCGCCGTTCGGGACGGCGCCAGCAATGCAGATGTCACCACCAAAATTTACCAGGACACCAGCTCCGACCCAGTGTGTGAGTAGGCTCGCGATTGTGTCAGCTGCGTACGCCTTGCCGATTGACCCGAAGTCGAGATATGTCGCCAAGCTCGGCGTGTAGGTGCCGACGGCCTCATCAAAACCTGGTCGTGCCCACCTCGGGCCATCCGTGGCCGCAAAGTTCATCCGCGGCAGGACAACATCCACTGCGCCGAGAGTCAATTCACGCGCGTCGCTAGCTCGACCGAGCAGCTCGCGCAACCGCCTGGAGACAAGCACATTCTTGCCGACCTTGCTCTCGAGTCGACGCACCTCGGAGTCTTCTCGAAACCGACTGCAGGTCAGTTCGATCAGGTTTAATTCATCGATAATGAGTGACTTAGTCATCTCAGAGAGAGGTGCGTCGAGGCTCAAGATCGTTGCTTGAGTTGTCCAGAGGTCGAACTCCCAGCGACATACATCATTCATCAGGAACCGCCGGACCTGGTGTTAGCACTACCAGTCTGGGTACCGACCGACCCGTTTGTGGTCGCCGGATTATTCGTGGTCGCCGGATTAATCGTGTTCGCAGGATCCGATGTACTGCTGCGCGCTGACGGTGCGCTCATCACGCTTGTGAGCCCCAGGGTCGAAACCGCGGCAACTCCGGCGGCGAAAAAAGTAATTGAACGAACCTTCTTGGCGCGCTGGTCCGGGCTTATTGCCATAGCGAGAAACCTATCTAGTAAAAGTTGCAACTACCAGTAGACCCCGGCGACCTAAGGCTAAGTCCTGCTCAGGCTGTGCGTTTGCTGTGCGAAATTCGCAGTTTGTACCTTGATGTTAGGCGTCGCCGTCAAAGAGGCTGGTCACTGAACCATCTTCAAAGACTTCACGAATCGCCCGAGCGAGCAATGGGGCAATCGACAGCACAGTGAGCTTCGGCAACCGTTTCTCGGTCGGAATAGGAAGGGTGTTCGTGATAATGACCTCGATCGCCGGCGAGGCGCTCAAGCGCTCCACAGCTGGCTCCGACAGAATCCCGTGAGTTGCGGCAATCACCACGTCAGCTGCACCAGCCTCGATCAGCGCGTCGGCCGCCTTGCAGATCGTGCCGCCAGTATCGACCATATCGTCAATCAAGATGCAAAGCTTGCCAGCAATATCACCGACGACGCGATTGGCGACTGCTTCATTGGGCCTGGTTACATCGCGAGTTTTATGGATGAACGCCAGTGGGACGCCGCCCAGATGCTCGGCCCATCGCTCAGAGAGCCGGACCCGGCCGGAGTCAGGCGAGACAACCGCAAACTCACGACCGGCGTACTTTTCGGCGATGTACCGAGTGAGGATCGGAGTAGCAAAAAGATGATCCACGGGACCATCAAAGAAACCTTGGATTTGTGCAGTGTGCAGATCAACGGCCATGATTCGATCGGCACCGGCGGTCTTGAACATGTCGGCGACTAATCGTGCTGATATCGGTTCCCTGCCACGGCTTTTTTTATCCTGCCGTGCGTACGGATAGAACGGAACGACCACGGTAATGCGCTTGGCCGATGCGCGCTTTAACGCATCGACCATGATCAACTGCTCGACAAGCCAATCGTTGATAGGGGTCGTATGCGACTGAATGATGAAGACATCGCAGCCACGCGCAGACTCCTCGGAGCGGAAGTAGATTTCCCCGTTAGCGAAGGCATAGGACGAACTCGGTGTGGTGGTAACCCCCAGATGCTCAGCGATCTCGTCGGCCAGTTCCGGGTAAGCCCGGCCGGAGAAGATCATCAAACTCTTCTGACTTGGCGACAGGAGTGTGCTCATCTAGTTAATCTCCGTCATTGTTCGCCCAATCGCGGCTGCGACTGCGCAGCAAGCGCTGCATTCGCAGCCGGTGTCCCTGCACGATTGTTCACCACCCAACCCTCGATGTTGCGTTGCGGTCCCCCACTGACGGCCAGAGCGCCAGATGGTACGTCCGCACGCAGCACCGCACCAGCACCACTGACTGCTCCATCGCCGACGGTGATGGGTGCGACATACATATTGTCCGAGCCCATCCGGCAGTGCTTGCCGACGGTGGTGTGGTGTTTATTGACCCCGTCGTAGTTGACGAAAACGCTTGCCGCGCCAATATTGGTACCTTCTCCGATGGTGGCATCCCCAACATAGGAAAGATGCGGCACTTTCGCTCCGGCACCGATATCACCATTCTTGACTTCCACAAACGTGCCGACCTTGGCGTTCTCTCGCAAGATGGCCTTAGGCCGCAGGTAGGCGAACGGGCCGACAGTGGCTCCCGGTCCGACCACCGCGAGATGCGCGTGCGTGCGAATCACGGTGGCAGCGGGCCCTACTTCGGTGTCGATCAGCGTGGAATCTGGACCGACCGTGGCACCACTGTCGATCCGAGTAGCACCGTGCAACTGCACATTCGGCAGCAAGGTGACATCGGGCTGTAGCTCGACATCAACGTCAATCCAGACTGTTTGCGGGTCGAGGACCGTGACTCCCGCGCGCATCCAATGTTCCAAGATTCGATCATTGAGCATGCGGCCACGCTCAGCGAGTTCGAGACGATCGTTGCAGCCAAGGGTCTGCTCGTAGTCAGCGATGACGTGCGCACCAACCGGATGTCCGTCAGCGACCAGTATTTGCAATACATCGGTGAGGTATTGCTCGCCTTGAGAGTTGCCCGTGGTCACTTTGCTGAGGGCGTCGGTGAGTGCATGCGCATCAAAGGCATATACCCCGGCGTTGATTTCGTTGATCGCTAGCTGAAGTTCATCGGCATCGCGATCTTCGATGATCGCGGTTACTCGGGCACCCTCGCGGATGATCCGGCCCAGTCCCCTCGGGTTAGGCACTTCAGCCGACAATACTGTCATCGCATTGCCTGCCTCTGCGTGTGCATCGCAGAATGCGGCGATTGTCTGGGCCGTCAGCAGTGGCACGTCTGCATTGAGCACGACCACGGTGCCGTCGAGATCCGCCAAGGAATCGAGGGCAACTTTGGTAGCGTGACCTGACCCATCTTGGCGCTCTTGCACCACCGTGCGGATCGAACGGTCGATACTGCTGATGTGCGCTTGCACCCGCTCGCGCCCCGCGCCCACCACGACAACGGTGTGCGTCGCAGCGAGCGGCGCGGCCGCCGCCAAGACGTGTCCGAGCAGGGTGCGGCCACCAATTTGATGAAGCACCTTCGGTGTAGTCGATTTCATTCTGGTACCTGCGCCGGCGGCGAGGACGATGACGGCGATAGGTGCAACGCTCACTTTTGCTCCGGGTCAGATAGACGGGTCTGAGCTTTGCTGGGGGACTCGGACTCGAACCGAGACTGCAAGGCTCCAAAGGCCTGCGGGCTGCCGATTACCCCATCCCCCAATGCACCTGGTCAACTCGTCGGACCCGGCACGGATGCGGAAGAAATTATCTTATCGTGTCGCGTATCGCAATCCGATTCGGTGCGGCACAACGAATACTACGGTACCGTAACCTACGGTACCGTAAGTTGATTGATTGAGGCATTTATAGTGACCCCTCCCAACGCCACCGCCGAGCGAACTAAGCCTGCCGTTCAATCGCAGCACGCTCAAAAACCGATCAGCGACGGGCGCAAAGGATTCGCTGAGCAACTCGCTCTTTACGCCTTTGTATTCATCCCTTTCGCCGCGTTGCTCGCCGCGATCCCCGTGGCCTGGACCTATCACTGGATCTCCTGGACCGACGTCAGCATCGCCGTCGTCTTTTATGTCATTACCGGTCTTGGCATCACTGTCGGTTACCACCGGCACTTCACCCACGGTTCCTTCAAGGCGCGCACACCGCTTCGCGTCATCCTCGCGATTGCCGGATCTATGGCCCTTCAAGGACCCGTCGTGCAATGGGTCGCCGATCATCGCCGGCACCACGCGTACTCCGACCGTGAAGGTGATCCACACTCACCGTGGCGATACGGCACTAGCGTTGGCGCGCTTGCCAAGGGTTTGATGTGGGCACACATGGGATGGCTATTTGATCGCGAGCAGACGAACAAAGAACGATTCGCCCCTGATCTGATCAAAAATGACGCGATCCGCCGCACTTCAGCGCTCTTTGTGCTCTGGGTAGCTCTCAGCCTCGGTCTGCCAGCCCTCATCGGCGGACTGATCACGATGTCGTGGACGGGGGCGCTCACGGCATTTTTCTGGGCGGGACTCGTACGTGTTGGCGTGCTGCACCATGTGACCTGGGCAATCAATTCGATCTGCCATGCATTGGGCGAGCGACCGTTTTCCAGTCGCGATATGTCGTCGAATTACTGGCCGCTGGCAATCTTCAGTTTCGGTGAGTCATGGCACAATTTGCATCATGCTGATCCCACAGCAGCGCGGCACGGCGTCATGCGCGGACAGATAGATATCTCCGCGCGGGTTATCTGGTTTTTCCAGAAAATGGGCTGGGCATATAACGTGAAGTGGCCGTCTAAAGACCGCATCGCCGCCAAACTCATTGCCGCCGACTGAGGTGGCTACTCGGATGACTGGCGCCGAACGGCGCCAGCAACTTATCAGCGTCGGCCGTACGCTCTTCGCAGAGCGCGGCTTTGAAGGATCCTCGATCGAGGAGATCGCATTAAGGGCAGACGTGTCGAAGCCAGTCGTGTATGAACATTTCGGCGGCAAGGAAGGCCTTTACGCGGTGGTAGTGGACCGCGAGATGAATAACCTGCTCACTCGCTTCGAGTCAGCACTCAAGGGTGAGAACGCGCGAAAACTACTTGAGGAAGCCGCGCTAGCATTATTGGACTACATCGAGGAAGAGACCGACGGTTTTCGGATCCTCATTCGCGACTCCCCCCTTCCAAGTGCGACCGGGAACTTTTCCAGCTTGATTAATGATGTCGCCTCTAAAGTCGAGCACATTCTGGACGGCCAATTCAAAGCGCAAGGTTACGAAACCAAGCTTGTTGGCTTGTATGCCCAGGCACTTGTCGGCATGGTCGTCATGACCGGCCAATGGTGGCTCGAGGTGCGCAAGCCCCGCAAAAACGAAGTCGCCGCCCACTTGGTGAATCTCGCTTGGAACGGGCTACGTCATCTTGAGACCAAACCAGGTCTCAGAACGCGCTAATCACCGGCCGCACTGACGCTAACCAATTACGCGGGCACCAGCGACGGGACCTTTCACCGTACGCACTGTGCGGCATACCCCAAGTCCAGCCAGTCGGGCCGCAAGATCCACAGCGCCGTCCGCATCCTTGACCAAAAATGCAAATGTCGGGCCGGA
>JBDTCL010000208.1:0-6039 GCA_039923595.1 Antricoccus sp.
ACCGTTGGTGATGTCTATCTACCGACCGACGAAGACGACGACGACCACCGGTCTGACCCTCGGGTCTCGTGACCAGAGGCGGCGCCCCCATCATGGCGACCGATGTCGATCTTGACATCGTCGCCGCTATGGTGCGGGCCTGCCCAGGGGTCGATGACCTTGATGGCGGGCCATCGAACGCACGATTAGCGACATATCTGCCGGGTCGAAAAATTGACGGACTACGGCTCACTGACGACGTTCTGACAGTGCAAATTCGGAGCATTTGGGACGTTCCCGTAACCGAGGTCGCTGCGCAGATCCGGCATGCCCTCGTCAATCGTACGAACGGTCGACAACTCGATATCATTGTCGCCGACCTAAGTCCGGCTCCCGGCTATGGACCAGCGCCCCAGCCAGAATCTGCCATTGAGCTGGCGGACGCTGAGCTGGCGGACGCTGAGCCAGCCTCGATATCGCCGCCGGTGACTCTGGAAGTCCGTGACGAGCCGGTTGTACCGGTAAGTGAACCGGTGGTCGTCGAGCGGACGGTCAGTGTGCGTCAGAAAGTGGTGACCGATCCGGCTGCGGTGCAATTGGCTGCCCCGGTGGCCATCGCATTGCCGGCAACGGAATTGGTGCACACCGGACAAGTTGTGACAGAGCGGGAAATAGAGGGAGATCCGGTGGAGTGGACGACCGACAAAGCGACATCAACCGTCGCGCACACCGACGCGAATTCATCCGAACGCACCATCCCGACGCAGGCGGAGACCCCGAAACCTTCTTAGTCGGCCTCGCCCTATGGGATGAGCTGACCGCGCCGGGAAGCATTACCGCACGATCAAGCACAGCCAGCAGAGGTCCGCCGCGCGTGTTTGTAGTAAAGGATCACCCCTGGCCGGTCACGATCGTGACCGGACTAGCCCAACGGATCCGCCGCAGCCGCCGCCCTCCGCGGGTGCGCTAAATGGAAAGCAGGAATCATCATGAGCACCACCGCATTGGGTACTGTCGTCGGTCTGGTTCTCGGACTGACGTTGGCTTTCGGCAACTTCGGGCAGATGCTCATCGTTGCGTTGTTCGGGCTGGTCGGGTTCGTGGTGGCCAAGATCGCTGCGGGTCAACTCGACCTTAGCCCGTATCTCACAGGTCGCGGCAAAAAATGACCGTTGCAGCAACGCGCGCAGCTGACATGTCGCGGCGCTCGGGACTGCGCAACGAACGGCCGGCACGGGCTGGCTCGAAGATGCTCGTTTCCTCAGGCGGATCAGCCGAGCCTGGGCGCAATCAGTGGGGCTTCATCGTCATCAGCGACACTGTCGTGGCTAAATTAGCTGCGCGAGCCGCGTTGGAAAATCCGCACGCCGGTGCTGCTGTGAGTACCGTCCTTGGTCTCACTTTGCCTGGCTCGAGTTTGCGTGGCACAAAGGCCACCACTCGCGGCGCCCTACCCAAAAGCAGCGCAACTGTCGACGGGGCGTTAGCGACAGTAGAACTGACCATCAGCGTGCGCTGGCCCAACTCGGTCGCGACGGTAGCAAGTGAGGTGCGTGATCATGTCCGTAGCCGACTTCGCGAGCTGACCGGCCTCAACGTCAAGACGGTGCAGATCTATGTCACTGACCTGGCCACCACGATCACTCCGCCGCGGCGGATTAACTAAGAAGGGCCGCAGCTATCGTGAGATTTGTTAATCGCATCCTTGCCGCACTTCTCGCACTCGGCCTGATCATCGGTGGCTTGCTGCTGGTTATCGAGGTCATTGCTCAGCGAGCAGGTTCAGCACCCGTTCTGGTGCGTTGGGATACCGCCTATACATGGGCAAGCAAGACGACATGGCAATCCAATACCCTGCGGATCACCTTTATTGTCATGGCACTTGTCGGCCTGCTCCTGCTCATTGTCGAGCTGAGACGTGCTTCGGTGAAACGACTTTCGGTCGCTAACACTGCTGAGCACGTTGATATCGCATATACCCGCCGCGGAGTCGCAGGTTCGGTGCGTAGCGCCGTCGATGGCGTTGACGGTGTGGGCCGGAGCGCAGTTGTTGTCGGCAGGCAGTCGATCAGAGTTGTCGCGACGGCATCGAGTACCGAGCCCGGGGCAGCAAAGGCCCTCAACGAAAGCGTCAGCGATGCGGTGCAGCGAGAAGTCAATGAGCTTAATCTTGAGCCTTCGCCGCGGGTGAATGTGACTATGAGAGCGAGGCGCAGTTAATGCACGCCGACCGTACGAACCGCACCGTCCTGACCCTGCTCGGGCTCATCCTGCTCGCCACCGGTGTCGCTGGAGCGCTGTTTAGCTACGGCGTTTTCGGTAGCCAAGCGGCGAAAAATAAACTACTGAATAATCAAGTCACCCAGTACATCGGTCAGAATGGTAATTGGTTTTGGATTGCGGCAGCCGCACTCGGCCTCATCTTGGCACTTCTTGGGATTCGATGGCTGGTCGCGCTCAGCTTCTCGACCGATCGTGTTAACGAGCTCACGATGATCGGCAACAAAGAACTCGGTCAAACGATCCTTTCCTCCAGCGCTCTGATTCGCGCGGTCGTGCAAGAGGTCGAAGGCTATGTGGGTGTTGATTCCGCGAACGCTCGGATGATCGGCGATCGAGATACGCCGGAACTGGTCATCGAGGCAACCCTCGAGGACTCCGCTGATTTGGCTTATATCCGCGGTCGGATTGAAAGCGAGGCAATCGTGCATGCCCGTCAGGTGCTCGATGCTCCCGCGATGCCGGTCATCGTTGATCTATCAGTGATCGAGAAACGCGAAAGTCGTGTGAGCTGAGCGATACCAACCGATCTGGTTGGGGACACTCTTGTCGTCCTTGCTCCCGCCAACAATGCACTGCCGGTCATCGGACTGGCTGAACTGATCCGGGTATCAGTCCGTTACCATCGGCAATTGCAGGCTTGAATGTTCACCAAAAAATAGCTCGTAGTCAATCGATTCCAAGTGTGTCGCGGTGGCCAGAGGCTCCCCAGTGCCGGGATTTCGGCTCATCGACGGGTGCGCACCGGCGCTGACTTGCAGCCGGATCGCGTGCCCAGCGCGGAAAGTATGCGCCATCCCGGTGAGCGTCAGCGATACCGCAAAGCGTCCCTCACCAAGGT
Source organism: Antricoccus sp. (assembly GCA_039923595.1). Lineage (GTDB taxonomy): Bacteria > Actinomycetota > Actinomycetes > Mycobacteriales > Antricoccaceae > Antricoccus. Next base: position 3,101 of record JBDTCL010000208.1, read on the forward strand.
TGTCAATGTCGTCACTGGCGGGGCTCAAGCGCCGACCAAAGTCGCAAATATTGATCGAGACGCCATCGCTATCGACATCGCACAATCGCACGAATAAATCGCGGTAAGCATGGGATGTCCGCAATTGCAGCTCGACCTGTGCAAGCCCGATCGCGGTGATGTCACGATCAAGTATCTTGCTGGTAAAGCTCACGACGTCTGACCGAATTTCGCGCGGTTGCTGATCCTTCGGGCCAGCCTGTTTGGTATCGAGTAGTCGGCCGCCGGTGACCGGCGTCGGGTTGGCCGGGTCGTAGGTGAACCGGATCGGCGACCCGTCTGCTGGTTCGACTTGAAGTGCCCGGTTAGCGCTGAGGTACCGCTTCATGGGGACGCTCGGCGGCGGCCATTGCGCTAGTCCTCGCCATTTGTCCTCGCCGGTCACCAACACCTGGACGGGTTCGCCCAACCGGGGCCGGCCCTCGAACACGTCCGCTGCTAAGGCAAGAGCGTCTTTGATAATCACGCCCATACTGGCTGGTTGCCCGTGAAACCACGGACCGACGACGATCCGTGCGGGACGGCCCGCCCTTTGAAGTGCTGTGAAGTCCGCAAGTTGTTGATCGGCGAAAATGTCATACCAGCCGGCGAGCATGCTGATTGTCGGCAACGTCGATTCGCCGTCGATCGCCGCAGAGAAGTCGATTGGCTCCCAGTATTGATCGCCGGGCTGGTCGTGATCAATCCAGTCACGGAAGTAACTCACCGACCGTCCCACAAGTTTGGTGTCGGCTGTCGAAATCGGCAGTGCGAGCTCAGCACCAGGCTTGCGGCGCAGCACTCGACGCTGCCCGAGCAACGATGAGACCAGGCCCTGCTCTTGATTTTCAAGTGTCGTGATCCACGTGGTCGCGAGCTCAAGGCCAAAAGCATCACCCGGATAAACCACACTGTCACGGAAGTTTGTTCCAGAGATGCTGATCGCCATACCTCGGAGCCACTCCGGCGCGTCTGCTGCGATCGACCATTGCGTCAAACCCAAATAGCTGGGACCAAAAGTGATGACGTTCGGCGTGAACCACGGCTGTGCGGCGAGCCATTCGAGGGTCGCTGCGCCGTCGGCGGCCTCGTTGCGGAACGGTTCAAAATGGCCCATCGAACCGAAGGTGCCGCGACAACTTTGGGCGACCACTTGGTATCCCTGAGCGGCGAGCACTTGCCACAGCACGTCGAGTCGGCGCCGACCGTAAGGACAGCGAGCCAAAATGATCGGCGCGTTAAGTCTGCGGGCCGGCGCGTGTCGATCAGCCAACAGCACCGCCCCATCGGGCATCGTCACCGGGAGGTCGCGTTGAATCCGCAACGAGCGATACTTCGGCTTCGGCAACTTTAAAGCGACGCTCGCTGCGCGTGACAGTACGTTCATCGACTACCCTCCTAGACCTGCGAGCCCAACGATCGCTCCATAGCGCAAATTATAGCGACCACCCGAACGAGCCAGAAGTAGCCAGTCGCGCTGAAGTTCCCTGCAAACAACAGTTGTGGTTGACCCTAAGTCGCTATAACCTTTCGGGTTGCTGTGGGCTGTTGTTTGCAGGGGAACATCGTTGAGCAGGGTCGATTGGCTGCCGAACTTGGCTAGAGATTTGTCAGCTTCCTCGCCAGCGGAACGCCCGGCCGATAGGCGAGCTGGACATACGACGGGCCATCGATGATGGTCAAGTCCGCCTTCGCGCCGACGCAAAGCGCTCCGACGTCGATACGTGCCAACGCCGCGGCACCGCCAGCGGTCGCTGACCAGAGTGCCTCTGCAGGCGTCATTTTCATATCCCGTACGGCGATTGCGATACAAAAGGGCATATTGCTGGTGAATGATGATCCTGGATTACAGTCGGTTGCCAGCGCCACTGTTGCCCCAGCATCGATCAGCCGCCGAGCGTCGGGGTACGCGGCGCGCGTAGAGAACTCGGCGCCCGGCAACAACGTCGCGACCGTAGGCGATGCAGCCAGTGCATCCACATCGGCGTCGGTCAGATGGGTGCAGTGATCGGCGCTGACTGCGCCGATCTCCACGGCGAGGGCGACCCCTGGCCCGAAACCGAGTTGGTTGGCGTGGATGCGGGGGAGCAGGCCCCGCCCGATGCCCGCGGTGAGGATGGCGCGCGCTTGATCGGCGTCGAACGCGCCGGTGTCGCAAAAAACGTCGATCCAGCGGGCATGTGGCGCGCATGCATCGAGCATGTCACCGCACACAAGATCGACATAGCCGCTCGGATCGTCGGCATATTCAGGGCCCACGACATGCGCACCAATGAACGTTGTCTCGTCGGTGAATTCAGCTGCTATCTGCAAACTACGTGCTTCGTTCGCAACATCGAGCCCATAACCGGACTTGATTTCGATGGTGCCGGTGCCGCTGCCACGCATTTCGGCCAACAGCCGCGCGGCATTCGCCCGCAATTGATCGTCGGTAGCAGCCCGGGTCGCGGCAACAGTGGTCTTGATGCCACCTGCGCTATAGGGCTGACCGCTCATTCGAGCATTGAACTCCGGCGTACGATCACCGGCGAAGATGATGTGCGAATGACTATCGACAAAACTCGGGACGACGCACCGGCCCTCGGCGTCCACGAGCCGATCGGCCGCTGGCGCTCGCGCTGATGGACCGATCCACCGCACAACACCCTCGTCAACGACGACTGCGGCATCGCCAAGTTCTCCGGTTTTGCTTGTTCCAACTGAGGAATCATTGGTGACCAGAAGACAAATATTGCTGATAACAGTGCTCATATGAGTGCTCCGATCGAGTCCGCTAACGCACCGGGAACATCAGCTAATAGCACATGCTCACCGTTCTCTACGACGATCTCACCGTCGACGAGTACATCGCTGACATCAGACGCAGCGGCCGCAAAAATAGCGAGCTCGATCGCCGAATCGTCGCGAGCGCCCGCCATCCG
>JBDTCL010000209.1:0-7707 GCA_039923595.1 Antricoccus sp.
CTGACTCACTTGGCCCACGGCGAGTGGCCCACAAGTCGTACATATGCGCGCTTCCATCGCCAGCGCACCAACGCAATTACCAAACCGATCGCTCCAATACCCACGAACACGGCGAGGATCAAGTACGAGGTTAGCGCAGCGCCATCAGCGCCTTCGGCGACGCCCTTACGAGCCATCCCGAAGAATACGATTCCGGCGACGATAAAGCAGAAAAAGAATGCTGCCATAATCCATGGTTCCCGGATTGAGATGTTAAATAGCCCGCCTGGCTTGCTGATATAGGCGAACGGTTCTTTCGGCGGGATCGGTCGGTGGCCCCCGGTGCCGGTCGGTGTGGTCATCACCTCAGCTTAACCGCGGCCAGATCCATCGAACGTCATGAACGAATCTGTTATCGGGTCGTCTATGGCCGATACCTCGTGAGCCAAGTCAGGCCATACTGCAGAACCACCCCATTGTCGCGGCACCCATGGCGAGGTCTAGCCGCGACGATGGAGTGGTTCTCCTTGGCGCATTCCATCCCGTCACTCGAGGGTTGCCGTGCGGCGGCAGATTGTCTCCCATGGTGTCGGTGCCAGCCCGAGTGCTTTTTCACTTGCCGACGAGTCGAGCACATAGGGTGCCGTGCGCTGATAGCTGAGTTCGTTCAGTTCACGCATCATCGGTACCAGCCAGCCGGCTGGCACCGTGACTGCGCGCGGGATCACCCTGACCGCAACGGCGGGCTCACCTGCTGCGACGAGTGTGTCGATGATCGCTTGGCGCAATGTCACCGGCGGGTTAGTCGGAGCGTGCCAGATCTGGCCCCAGAGTTCTGGCTTACCGGCGATGGCGACCAGCGCACGCGCTTCGTCGAGAACATCGGTGAATGAGTGCAGTTGATCTGCCGCGTCGACTACCCACGCGGTTTTGCCTTTGAGGGCCGTCGGAAGCACCCGACTCACATGACCGTTCTGGCCAACGCCCGTGCCGACGTAATCAGAAGCCCGTACCTCAACCGCGCGCAGGGTGCCTACGGCGTGTGCATCGCGAAGCTCAGTCCACATCCGTGCGCGCAAAGCTCCTTTGTAATCAGTCGCGGCATCCGGTGTCTGCTCGGTCATCACACCGCCGGGGACCGGTCCGTACGGATACAGGTTGCCGGTCACCGCCAGAAGCGCACCAGTCCGTTCTGCGACCGTTTTCAGGGATGCTGCCAGCGGCGGCCATACCTTCTCCCACGTTGTGTAGTCGGTGGGGTTGGCACAGTTGTACAACGCGGTTGCGTCCTCGGTGAGCCTGCTCAATGCATCGGCATCTGTGGCGTCGAGCGCGACCGAGTCGATAGGGCGCGAACCTGAGGTGACTACGGTACCGCTGCGAGTGGCGACCACGACCTCAGCGCCGCGTTCAGCGAGTAACCGGGCGACATGAGTGCCTACTGGACCGGCTCCGACGACGATATGACGATCAGACATGGTGGTGACCTTTCCAAGAATCTAGTTGATGAGAGCGCTGCTCTCGTTTTAGAGCATCCAACTCTCGCCCAGGTTTGTCAAGAGCACTGCTCTCATTCACGTAGACTTGCCAACTATGAGCACTGCACGGGAACAGGCGCGAGCCCAAACCACAGCCGATATCCTGCATTCAGCGCGGGCGCAGCTCGCCGAAGTGGGGCCAGCCGCACTGTCATTGCGAGCGGTCGCACGCGACATCGGCATGGTGTCCTCGGCGGTGTATCGCTATGTTGCCAGTCGCGATGAGTTGCTGACCGCACTCATCGTGCAGTGTTATGACGAGCTAGGCCAGGCGGTCGAGCTGGCAGAGGCACCGTGCGAGCGGGAAGATTTCCGAGCTCGTTGGCGTGCGGTGTGTCAGTCAATACGCGGCTGGGCTCTGCAACATCCGCACGAGTACGCACTGCTCTATGGGTCGCCGGTCCCCGGCTATGCCGCGCCAGAAACGACGATCGGACCGGCGACCCGGCCAACGATCGTGCTGGTCCGCATCGTGATCGATGCGCATGCCGATTCACCATCCGCGCATCCCCCATTGAGCAAACAGCAGTCAGCAAACTTAGCCGGCGCACGTGACTTTGTCATTGACGACTTCCGTGAGCGTCATGGCCGCGATCCCCTAGGTGCCGTCGATGACGAGTATGTGATCCGCACCTTGAGCGCGTGGACAAGTGTCTTTGGTGCGCTTTCGTTCGAGATGTTCGGCCATCTCGTCGGTTCGGTCACCGACTATGAACTGTTCTTTACCGACATCATCGAGCGATTAGCCGACACCCTAGACCTCGGAACCAAGTGCAGGTGCGACCGATGCGTGCCGCGGCACGGGGTTCACGGACGCCCGTGGGATAGTCATCCAGCGAAACGATAGCCACGGCCGGGGACGGTGCGAAAGTATCGCGGCGCAGAAGGTTCAGGTTCGAGCTTTCGCCGCAGGTGAGCGAAGTAGACGCGCAAATAGTTCGTCTCCTTCTCGTACGTAGGTCCCCACACGTCCAGCAGAATCTCGCGCTGGGTGACTAGTTGGCCGCGGCGCGAGACGAGAAGTTCAAGAATCGCCCATTCGGTTGGCGTGAGTTGCACCTCTCGCCCGTCGCGGGTGACGGCTTTGGCAGCCAGATCGACGGTGAAGTCAGGTGTTTGTACAACCCGCTCCACGACCGACGCGGTGCCACGCCGGACGGCCACCCGCACCCGCGCCAAAAGTTCATCCATGCCAAACGGTTTAGTCATATAGTCATCGGCGCCAGAGTCCAGCGCCGCGATCTTGTCCTGTGAGGTGTGCCGAGCCGACAGCACGATGATCGGCATCGTACTCCAGCCACGCACACCACTGATCACTTCTGAGCCGTCTGCGTCGGGCAGCCCGAGGTCAAGAATGATCAGGTCCGGTTCATCAGCTGAGGCCCGGATTGCTTCTGATGCGGTCCCGGCCTCAAGAACCTCGTAACCATTAGCGCGCAGGTTGATCCCGATCGCTCGTCGCAGCCCTTGATCGTCCTCGACGACGAGAATTTTTCTCACAAGGCCACCGGCAGAGTGATTACGATGGTCAATCCACCGCCGGGGGTGTCTTCAGCGTCGATGCGGCCATGCATCGCCTCAGCGAACCCCCGCGCGACCGCGAGACCAAGGCCGACACCGAGACCACTTGGCGCATCACCACCACGCTGAAAAGCTTGAAATATCCGCACTTTTGCCTCATCATCGACTCCCGGACCATGATCGGCGACCCGTAACTGGACTTCGTCACCGAGCGCGCTTGCCGACACTCGAACTACCGATTCCGGTGCGTACTTCAGCGCGTTCTCAACCACGTTACCGACGACGCGCTCGAGTAAACCTGCATCTACGCACACCAGGGGCAGATTTTCTGTCAATTCGATCAATACCCGATCACGCCCGTCAAGGTTTGCAATTCCCAACGGCACCACTTCATCGAGATCAGTCGTCTGAAGTAGTGGCTGGACTTCCCCCGTTTGCAGGCGGCTCATATCGAGCAGGTTGCCTACTAGACCATCGAGTCGATCCACCGCATCACCCACATCACGCAGCAATGCGTTTCGGTCGACCGCCGTGAGTCGATCATGGTGGGCAGTCAGCGTGGACGATGCTGCCTTGATGCTCGCCAGCGGCGTGCGCAAATCATGCGACACTGCCGCGAGCAACGCCACCTTAATCTGGTTGCGCCCGGCTTGCTGCTCGGCGCTGGCGGCCTGGCTGGCTAGACGATCGCGCGCGATCATCGCGGCGATATTCGCCGCGTACGCTTCGAGGATGCGCTGACTCGCTGCTGGCAGCACCGGTCCGTAGAGTCGAAGCCGAGTTGTCGAATCGACCGCAACTTCGGTCGGGTCGGTGCCCGATGGCACCCCCGCGCACGCCTTGCCAGTGAGATGGTCGTTCTCGGTCACTAGCAGCTCCACCGCCAGCTGAGCGAAGAACTGGCGAATTTGCTCCAGTTGCGCCGGCAGATCCGGGCCCTCCCGCAGCGTCGTACGGCTAAGTGCCGCGAGCGCGTCAGCCTCACCGCGCGCCCCAATCGCGTCGGCGCGAGCGCGAGCAGCACGGTCGACAACAGTCGCGACGGCAGCACCAACAAGCACGAACATTCCCAAGGCGACGGCATTACGAGGTTGCGCGATGGTGAGGGTATGCAGCGGTTGAACAAGATAGAAGTTAAGTAACAAGCTGCCTGAAACCGCACACAGCAGCGACGGCCACAGCCCGCCGACTAATGCGACCAACACAACCGCCGCCATATAGAGCATCAGTTCGATCGTGAGATCGGTGGCAACGACACTGGTCAAGATGATCGTTAACAGCGCGGGGAGTACGACTGCCAGCATCAAACCCCCAACGATTCGAACACGGCTTAAGGCACGCCGCGTGGAAATCACCGGCCGCGATGGGTGCTGCAGCCCATGGGTAACCACATGGACGTCAATATCGCCGGATTCACCAATCACCGATGTCGTCGTACCCGGCACGAGGGCGCGCCAAAACCGACTACGTCGTGAGGTACCCACCACGATCTGAGTCGCATTCACACCCTTGGCAAAAACCAGTACCGCCGCCGGAATATCTTCTCCAACGACCTGGTGGAACGTGCCGCCTAATGACTGCACAAGCGTGCGCTGTTGTTCCAGCGCTACCGGTGACTGACTCACGAGGCCGTCACTCTGGCGTACGTGTACTGCGAGCAATTGCGCACCGGAGCTGCGCGACGCAATTCGCGCGCCACGGCGCAGAAGTGCCTCGCCCTCGGGTCCCCCCGTCAGCGCAACGACGATCCGCTCACGGGCTGGCCAACTGGAATCAATCGAATTGTCCGCCCGGTATTTCTGCAGCGCGTCGTCCACTCGATCGGCGAGCCACAGCAGCGCAAGTTCACGCAATGCGGTCAAATTCCCGACTCGAAAGTAGTTGCTGAGTGCCGCATCGACTTTTTCAGAGGCATACACATTGCCGTGGGCGAGGCGGCGCCGCAGCGCCTCCGCGGTCATGTCGACAAGTTCGATTTGATCGGCAGACCGGACGAAGTCGTCGGGCATTGTCTCGCGCTGACGTACTTTGGTGATGTGCTCAACGGCGTCGGTGAGTGACGCCAGATGCTGCACGTTCACGGTCGTGATGACATTGATTCCAGCCTCAAGCAGCAACTCGACATCTTGCCAGCGCTTCGCATTGCGACTCCCTGGGACGTTTGAATGAGCGAGTTCGTCGACGAGCGCGAACTTGGGTGCCCGCGCGATCACTGCCTCGGTATCCATCTCGTGATGGATGACACCGCGGTAACTCACCGCGATACGGTCGATGATCGGCAATTCGGCTGCTGCAGCGCGCGTCTTCAGGCGATCATGATCTTCCACGTATGCAATGACGACATCCGTGCCACGGTCTAGTCGACGCTTGCCCTCCGACAGCATCGCGTACGTCTTGCCGACTCCGGGTGCCGCGCCGAGGTACACCCGCAAGGTGCCGCGCCGCGCCGGCTTGGTGCCATCCGTGCTCATCAGTTCATTGTCCACCGCGGGTTAGTTTCACGAGATCCTCATTGAGGGTGACGACGTTGACAATCGCGGGGCTCACGCTGCCCCCGCTGGTGTTCTGAGCGACCAAGGCTGCCACCTTTGATCTCGGCAGGCCAGTCGCAGAGGTCACCCGATCGATCTGAATCGAGGCGTACTGCGGTGAAATGTCCGGATCCAGACCGCTGGCGCTGGAGGTCACCGCATCGGCCGGCACAGCCGAAAGGGCCACTGCGTTCTCGGTGGCAATCTGCTGCTTTGCTTCTGTGACCGCCTTCACCAGTGCCGGATTGGAGGGCGCAAGGTTCGTTCCACCGGAGGCCAGACCGTCGTAGTCCGCTGCCGATGCGCGGGAATGGAACCATTGCGGACCGGTGAATTTTTGGGTAATCAACTTACTACCCACCACTTTGCCATTGCTCTCCATCAACGACCCGTTCGCCTGCTGGTGAAATACCGCCTGCCCCAACCCGGTGACGACCAACGGATACAAGATTCCGAGTCCGATCGTCATTGCGACAACGATCCGTAACGCGACCAACATGTGTCGAAGTGTCTGAGGCATAGAGCGTCCTTTGTGAAGTTCGGGAACTTAGTGAAGTGCCGGAATCAGACTGATCAGCAGATCAATCAGCTTGATACCGATGAAAGGCGCGACCAGACCACCCAGTCCGTAGACGAGTAGGTTGCTGCGCAGCATCCGGTTGGCAGACTGCGGTTTGTAATGCACGCCGCGCAACGAAAGCGGAATCAGCGCCACAATGATGAGCGCGTTGAAGATGATCGCTGCCAGAATGGCCGACTGTGGGCTGTGCAGTCGCATCACGTTCAGCAATCCCAGACCGGGAAAGACGCCCGCGAACATCGCCGGAATAATGGCGAAGTACTTCGCGACATCGTTGGCGATAGAGAATGTCGTCAGCGCCCCACGGGTGATCAGCAGCTGCTTTCCGATCTCGACGATTTCGATGATCTTGGTCGGGTCGCTGTCAAGATCGACCATGTTACCGGCTTCTTTAGCCGCGGACGTTCCGGTATTCATGGCGACACCGACATCGGCCTGCGCCAATGCGGGGGCGTCGTTCGTGCCGTCCCCCGTCATTGCGACAAGAGACCCGCCTTCTTGCTCTTTGGCGATGAGCCGCATCTTGTCCTCGGGAGTTGCTTCAGCGAGGAATGAATCGACCCCCGCCTCTTTGGCGATCGCGGCCGCGGTCAGTGGATTATCGCCGGTAATCATGACGGTCCGGATACCCATCGCACGCAAGCGGGTGAACCGCTCGGCGAGGCCCTCCTTGACGACGTCTTTCAGATGAATCACGCCAAGTATCCGCGATCCCCCATTCGGATCACGCCCCGCGACCACAAGCGGCGTCCCGCCGGATCCAGAAACCTGCTCCACAAGACGATCGATCTGCGGGTCCGGGCTGGCCCCGTGGTTGATTGCCCAGTCGATCACCTGCGGTGCGGCGCCCTTGCGGATCTGTCGGCCGTTCGGTAGATCGATTCCCGACATCCGGGTGGTGGCTTCGAAGGGTACAAATGTTGCACCCTCGGGGGTAGATACTTCGTTGCCGGCGAGCGTAACAATGGAACGTCCTTCTGGTGTTTCGTCGGCAAGGCTAGATAGCATTGCAGTCTCAGCGACCTGCTGCACGGTGCAATCTTGGCCCGGCAGAAACTCCGAGGCCTGCCGATTGCCGTAGGTGATCGTGCCGGTTTTATCCAGCAGCAAGACGCCCACATCCCCGGCGGCCTCAACCGCGCGACCTGACATGGCCAGTACGTTGCGCTGCACCAAACGATCCATGCCAGCGATACCAATCGCTGAGAGCAGCGCACCAATCGTGGTCGGGATCAAACAGACCAGCAGCGCGCAGAGCACTACCAGGCTTTGCTGAGCGCCGGAGTACCGTGCCATCGGCGCAAGCGCGGTCACCACGATCAGGAACACGATCGTGAGGCTCGCCAGCAAGATATTTAACGCGATCTCGTTCGGCGTCTTTTGCCTGGCTGCACCCTCCACCAGCGCGATCATGCGGTCGACGAATGTTTCACCCGGTTTGGCGGTGATCTTGACGACGATGCGATCGGAGAGCACCCGGGTTCCGCCGGTGACCGCGCATCGATCGCCACCGGATTCGCGGATCACCGGTGCCGATTCGCCAGTCACGGCGCTCTCG
>JBDTCL010000210.1:0-4011 GCA_039923595.1 Antricoccus sp.
GGATATGACACTGATCGATAGCCACCCCGGGATCGCCGCCGTACTTGGCGAGATCAATCGATTAATTGATGCCCAAATCGACATCCCGACGGTCATCGAGCGGCTTGGACCACCATTGGACCAACTCCTTGCACCATGGGTAAGCAGCAATCAAATGGACCGAGCGATCGATCTTTTCCGCGCCCTTTATCCCGATCATGCGATCACACCTTCGCCTGAGTTACCGGGCGCACACGCTGCAATGCAACTTGTTCGCGATCATGGCGCTCAGATTGTGGTCATTACGGGCAAATTCCAGTCCAATGCAAAGCTGCACCTCGAGCACCTCCAATTGCCGTATGACGTGCTTCGCGGTGCTCGCTGGGCATCGGGCAAGACCGATGCACTCACTCAATTGCAGGCCGAGATGTATGTCGGTGATCACCGTGCGGATATGCAATCGGCAAAGGCCGCGGGAGTGCTCGCTGTCGGTGTTTCGACTGGTGGAACTGATGCAACGCAGTTGCGTGATGCTGGTGCTGACCTGGTGCTGGGTTCACTGACCGAGTTCGCCGATTGGTACGTCATGAGCCATAACGTCCTCAGCTAGCGCTCGGGCGTTATCTGATTCGCCACAGCGCCTCGATGGCGGCTACGATGGGGATTCGCGCGGCGATCGGTCGCGTCATTGAAGTTGCGTACGAACGCACTGAAACGAATGAGGATTGCCGTGCCAAGCGGTCGGGTCAAGTGGTACGACGTCGAAAAGGGATTCGGATTTGTCTCCCAAGAGCGAGGCGATGACGTCTTCGTGCCGAAATCGGCATTGCCGACTGGTGTCTCGGAGCTCAAGAAGGGCCAGAAGGTCGAATTCGGGATTGCCGATGGCAGGCGGGGTCCGCAGGCATTGTCGTTGCGGATTCTCGATCCGGTGCATTCAGTCTCAGCCGCGACTCGCAAGTCCCCCGATGAGCTCACTCCGATCGTCGAAGATCTCATCAAACTGCTCGACGACGTGTCAAACCAATTGCGTCGCGGACGGCATCCTGAGCGGGCGCAGGGCAAGAAGGTCGCAAGCGTGCTTCGGGCCGTCGCTGACGACCTCGAGTCGTAGCGGCTAACTCTGCTGCCGGATTATCAAGATTGCCGGATTATCAAGATCGGCCAGAGACCGGCATTCGCAGCGGCATTGCAGGCAGATTCTTGTGGGATCGTGACGATCAAGTAGAACTGATTCGGGACCGCGTCACTGGTCGTAATTTTGTCGTACGAGGTGGACTTGCCGACGACGATATTGCCAATCTCACGCGCTGGCACGGGCTTACCTGAAGTATTTTGCTCGACTGACCAGACCTCGATAGACCACGTCCTTGCCGCAACCGCTTTGGGAACATTGATGGTTACCTTTTCTTGGGCGCCTACCACTATCGGTTCAGGACTTTTGGCTGATAGCTGAGCTTTGTTATCGATGCAGTAGACGGCCGCCGGGACCGAGGTCTCTATGCCTTTGACGGTCACCGAGATGCTCGGTGCCTTTACTGGTCCTGAATTACCGCAGCCAGCAAGAACGAGCATCAGGGTGAGCGCGAGTGCCGCGCGTACGCGTGCAGTCGTAGCAAGAAGCGTCACGAGCGACCTTGTGAGGGCGGTGGTGGAGTCTGCCGAAAGTCTGGCAACGGCGTGGTTGGCGAACCCGGGATAGGCCTCGACAGCCACTGATCTGCTGGTGCAGACCCGGATAAGGGATCAGCACGATTGCTGCGCTGGTGAGTAGTGGGGCTTTGCTGGTGGCTGTCGGCCAGATTAGTTGACGTGCGCCCTGACCGCACCGGGTTCCGGCTGGTGCGGCGAGTGCCGTTAGTCGGCATCCGAGAGGTGATCGATTTGGCTCGTGCGGCAAGCCGCAGTCGCCGATGCGTAGGTGGCTCGTCGACTATTCCTGCGTGCTGATGTCCGTACTGTTTGGCGCGGTGCTGGCTAAATAGGGCGAACGAAAACGCGACTACTAGGACAACCGCAGCGACAGTCCAACCGAGCCATAGCAGACCGGCTCGAGCCGGCAGGACGATACCGGCCGCACCGCCGGCGACCCAGGCCAGTTGCTGGACGGTCTCTGACCGCGAAAATGCCGAGGATGCAAATGTGGCCGGCACCTCGCGTTGAATGATGGCATCAACGGCGAGCTTGCCGAGACCGCTAGCAATTGCCGCGACTAGCGCTACGGCGATGGATAGCCCGATGCTCGGGGTGATCGCCGCCAGAACACAGAATCCCACCGCGATCCCGGTGGTGATGAGCACCAGACTATCCGGTGATGATCCTTTAACGCGCGCACCGATCGATGTGCCGATGAATGATCCGGCGCCAGCTGCGACGCCGAGCGCGCCGAGCGTCGCGAGCGCGCCGAATCCTTTCATCGTGTCTTGGATGTAAAAGACCATAAAGAAGGTGAGAAAACCGCCGAGGAATTTCTGCGCCGAGGTCGCGCGTAGCGCCGTGATGATGTGCGTGCCGAGGGTGAGTCGACCCTTGGACTTGCCATCACGCTGAGTGATATTGACCTTGCCCTCACCCTCGTCGGTATCGACATGTGACGGCAGTTTGAGCGCCACCCAAGCACCGGCAAGGAAGACCAGCAGGGCGAAGATGAGCTCGGCGGCGAATCCGAGAGTCGCGTTTGCCGAACCGCCATCGGTGGCTGGCCTAGCGGCTGAAAACAAGTTGAAGAATTTGATCAAACCAGCGCCGACCGCACCGAGGATTCCCGCCGAGGCGATACCGAAGGTGTTCATCCTCGAATTAGCGTGGACGAGGACCATGTCGGTGGGAAGTACTCGCGGGACGACGGCGCCGCGCAGCACGTTATAGGACCGTGAGAACACGAGGCAGAGCAGCGCGCAGACATACAATACGACAGTTGATCCCGCGTACGCCACGAGCAGATAACACAGGAAAGCGCGAGCGGCGAATGTTCCAGCGAGCGCCCAGCGGCGACCTCTATCGATACGATCCAGGAGCGGACCAATAATCGGCGCGATGACAGCAAACGGTGCGACCGTCACTAATAAATAGAGCGCGACATTGCCGCGTTGCTGTTCACCAGGTGCGGCGAAAAACAACGAGGTAGCGAGCCATACTGCGATGAGCGCGTCGCCGCCCATCGATAGCGCATTTGACCAGATGAGGGTGCTCAGGCCGGATCTGTCTGCACCATCAGCCTTGCTGGCAGTAGTGATGCGAGTGACGGTGCTTCGGGTGACTTCTTTTGTTCGACGAGCCGCGATCCGGGTCATCGACAACTTTGCTGGCGTGTCACTCAGGTGCTCAGCGTCGTGTTGCTTAGCCGCTGCGGGCCCGGGCGAATCGTCTGACTTCATCTGCTGCGCGAAAGGAAGCTCAGCTGCAGGTTTGGGAGACTGATTCGGCACTTCACGTTGTGCATAAGGCTGCCCACGGTTCGGCGGATGGTCGCCGCTCGCGGGGGGAAAGCCAGGAAGTGTCACGTCTCCATCCTGCCTCAGCACGAGCAACCCTGCGAGTAGCACCTGCCGAATGTCGTGAGCCCGTCCTGCAGGTCTGGACCGGTCACCTCCTCATGCGTCCTTGCTGGAATGATGGAGATGTGGATGTCTTAGAGCAGAGCCCAGATCCGGACTTCGTGGAGATTGACAGCGCGCTTGCGCATGCCCGCGAGCTGGCTCTTGCGACGCTCCGCGACGATGTCGATGACGTTGATCAGATCGGCGATTACCTCGGTGTGGTGGGTGAGCGTTCAGCCTCTGGGCTGGTGGCGACCCACCGGTTCGCGGCGCGGCTGCCGGGTTACGTCGGATGGCACTGGGCGATCACTGTGAGCCGATCAGAAGATAGCGACAAGATCACGTTTTGTGAGACGGTGCTGCTGCCGGGCGCGGGCGCGATCGAGGTTGATGCGTGGCTGCCATATAACGAGCGTTTGCTGCCTGAGGATTTACATCCAGGTGATGTCGTACCAGCGAATCCTGACGATGCGCGGCTGGTTCCGGCCTATCT
>JBDTCL010000211.1:0-2615 GCA_039923595.1 Antricoccus sp.
ACTCTGAGAAGCCATTCTTGATGCCAATCGAGGACGTTTTCACGATTACCGGTCGTGGCACCGTGGTCACCGGTCGTATCGAGCGTGGCAAGATCAACGTCAACGAGGAAGTCGAGCTAGTCGGTATCCGCGAGAAGTCGCAGAAGACCACGGTCACTGGCGTTGAGATGTTCCGCAAGTTGCTCGATTACGGCGAGGCTGGCGATAACGTCGGTCTGCTCCTTCGCGGCACGAAGCGTGAAGATGTCGAGCGCGGCATGGTTGTCTGCAAAACTGGATCGATCACCCCGCATACCGACTTCGAAGGCAATGTCTACATCCTTTCGAAGGACGAAGGTGGCCGTCATACGCCGTTCTTCAACAACTACCGGCCGCAGTTCTACTTCCGCACCACTGACGTGACGGGCGTCGTTACCCTTCCTGAGGGCACCGAAATGGTTATGCCTGGGGACAACACGGAGATGACCGTCAAGCTCATCCAGCCGATTGCCATGGAAGAGGGACTTCGGTTCGCTATTCGTGAAGGTGGTCGTACCGTGGGTTCGGGCCGCGTCACCAAGATCATCGCCTAGTCTTTATCGTCTAAGCAAAGCGCCATCATAGGAGCTCCGTCCCATTCGGGACGGAGCTCCTATGCGTGGTGGCCCAGTGGATCGCTGACTCTGATGTCCCGGCCGATGCCGATAGACTCAGCGCATGAGCGGCGAGCAACGGACTTTTAGCGTCATCGATGGTCAATTGCAGGTGCCAGATTCGTGGGTCTATCTGTGGGTTTCGCACGCGAGCGGCCTAGTGATTTATATCGGCGCGACACGGCTAGATCCTGAGGTGCGCACCTGGATGCACCTCAATGACGAGAATCGCAATGTGGGCCGAATCCGTGCCGATTATGGCGACTACAAAACTGAGCCAATGGACGTCCATGCGTTTGCCGTGCCGCCCGACATCGATCGTGCGGCGGTACGCGATGGTCTGATTCGATCCGCCAGCGCTGCGGGACTGCTCGCGGTCGACAATATCTGCCGGGAGAGTACCGATCGCGATCTCGATCCGGAAGTGGATGAGGTAGTTACCCGCACCCTTGTTGAGCTCACTGCAGCGATTGGCCGATAGCAAGGGGTGACGGCGCGGAATCTGGATCAAAGTCATTATGGGAGGCGTCGAACAGGTATAAATGATCGCGATGCTCAGATCGATCTCACCGACAAATTTGGCGCGAGCTTTGGATCCCAGTGCTTAGTATCGCGCTCAGTATCGAAGCGATCCGTCCTGCGTTCTATCAAAACGCGTCCTCAGCCGGAGGTCCCGACACTCTCCGCTCAATGTGGGGTTAGATTGCAGTCCTGCGCAGTAGCACCGAACCCGACGGTTTCCTTATTTTCATCGGCGTTTGCACCTTTGCCGTACTGAGTGTGATTGCGGCTTCAGTATTGTCGCCACCGTCCCGAGCTAACGTCGCGATATGCACCACGATGACGATCCTTTGCGGGTGTTTTGGCTTCGGTCACCTGTTGCTTATTGGAGTGGCCCAGGGTGTGGCGGGTGGTGCGCCCGTGGAGCCTACGTACTTCGTATGCGTGCTGGTGTCGCTGATCCTGGCGGTGCTAGGGTATTCGGACCGCCGATCGTCGAGCGAGTCAGAAGTCGCATTGATGAACAGATAGAAGTCCCTGAGCGTCCACAGAAGGGCCGCCTCAGGTCGACCGCAGGTGGCCTGGTCACCTAGCGGCCAAGGACTGCGGCCGCGGCGGTGCGTGCGGCGCTCGGACTATCCGCGCCGAGGGCGGCCGCGGCAGCCTGCTGGCAAATGAGGTAGCTGACCGAACCCACCGAGGCACCCACCTGCTTGATCGCTGACGGGGCCATCGACAGAGAGGAGATGCCGAACCCAACCAACACGCAGGCGAGCAACGGATCGGCAGCGGCCTCTCCGCACACACCGACCGGCTTGCCCGCGGTGATGCCAGCGCGGGCGGAGAGCGCAATCAAGTGCAAAACTGCTGGCTGCCATGGGTCGTTGAGTGCCGCGAGCGATGCGTTCAGCCGGTCTGCTGCCATCGTGTACTGCGACAGATCGTTGGTGCCGATCGATAAAAAGTCCACCTGCCGCAGGATCCGCTCGGCGAGCAACGCCACTGAAGGTACCTCCACCATTACCCCAACCTGCATACCGCGACTACGTACTTGCGCGGCAAAGTCGTGAGCTTCTTGCTCAGTTGCGATCATCGGCGCCATCACCCACGGCGTCGAGTCCGTAGCGTGGGCGGCATCGGCGATGGCGTCCAATTGGTGAGTCAGCAGGTCGGGATTATCGTTGGCAAGTCGGATCCCACGTACCCCGAGCGACGGGTTCTGTTCATGGGTCAGATTCGCGAACCTCATCGGTTTGTCTGAGCCCGCATCGAGGGTCCGGATCACAACTTTGCGACCCTCATAAGCAGCGAGAACCTGCCGATAGATAGCTGATTGTTGCTCGACAGTAGGTTCGAGCTCCTGACCGAGAAATGCGAGTTCACTGCGAAACAGTCCGACTCCCTCGGCGGGTCCTTCAGTGGCCTTCTGCGCACTGGGTCCGTCTTGGACGTTGGCCAATATCTCGATGGGGTACCCATCTG
>JBDTCL010000212.1:0-6300 GCA_039923595.1 Antricoccus sp.
AGGACTAACGCATTCTTGATCCCGTCCTGCGTCATAGTGCGCACCGTATCTTCGAGCATCGGATGCCAATTTCGATTTCCCCAATATACAGGCAATGCGATGTTGCGATTGGCGAATTCTGCTTCCAAGCGAGCAACAATGGATCGATTCAGCGCGTTGATCGGGGAGATCCCGCCAAAGTGGAAATAGTGCTCACCAACCACCTGCAACCGCTCGTCCGGTATCCCACGACCACGGGTGACATTCTTGAGAAACGGGACGACCTCTTCAGGGCCTTCAGGTCCGCCGAAAGACAGGACGAGGACGGCGTCGATAGGACTCATCAAGCACCTACGGCGTGATAGCCGCCATCAACATGCACAATTTCGCCGGTCGTCGATGGGAACCAATCCGATAGCAGTGCCACACATGCGCGTCCCGCGGGCTCAGTGTCGGTGACATTCCAACCCAAGGGGGCGCGTTGCTCCCAAGCGGTCTCAAATGCTTGCGATCCAGGTATCGATTTCATCGCCATACTGCGCAGGGGTCCTGCGGCAACGAGATTGACTCGCACGCCACGTGGGCCAAGTTCGCGCGCAAGATACCGCGAGCAGGATTCAAGCCCGGACTTCGCCACACCCATCCAGCCATACACCGGCCACGCCGTTGTCGAGTTATCAAAATCCAGACCGACCACGCTGGCACGCTCGCCGAATAACGGCATGCAGGCATGAGTCAATGACGCCAATGACCAGGTAGAGACCTGGAATGCGGTGGCGGCGTGCTCCCACGCAACTTCCGGAAAACCATCTCCCATTGCTTCTTGCGGGGCGAAGCCAATCGCGTGCAGCACGCCATCAAGGTGATCAACATGCTCCCGCAACGTCTGGGCCAGCCCAGCCAATTGGTCCGCATCAGTCACATCAAGCTCGACGACCGGAATATCAGCGCCAAGCCGTTTGGCGATTCTTTTCGTGAGCGACAGCCCACGCCCAAACCCAGACAGGACGATCGTGGCGCCCTCGGCGCGGGCAATCTTGGCGACTGAGAACGCGATGGACGCCTCGGTGAGGACTCCGGTGATAAGCAGATTTTTACCGTCGAGCATTCCGGCCATGTGCGTGACTCTCCTATTCGTTGATCATTGATGCCAATTGCTAAGGTGCGCTTAGTGGCCCATTCCGAGTCCCCCGTCGACGGGGATCACCGCGCCGGTGATGTAACCAGCGGCGTCGCCTGCTAAAAATCGAACAACCTGACCAATCTCAGCAGGATCAGCAAATCGACCGGCCGGGATTTGGCGCAAGATGTCCTTCTGTCGCTCTTCCGAGAGCTGATCGGTCATCTCGGTTTTGACGAATCCAGGAGCAATCACGTTCGCGGTGATATTGCGTGATCCCAACTCGCGCGCCAGCGAACGGGCGAGACCCACTAAGCCGGCTTTGCTCGCGGCATAATTGGCCTGACCCGGAGCGCCCATTAAACCCACAACCGAGCCGACAAAAATCAGCCTGCCCCAGCGGGCCCTCAACATTTTTGCGGCAGCCCGTTTGGCCACTCGATATGAGCCGGTTAAATTAGCATCGATTACCCGGCTGAATTGGTCCTCGCTCATTCGCAAGAGCAGCGTGTCGTCGGTTATTCCGGCATTCGCTACCAAAATTTCGACGGGACCATGTTGCTTTTCGATCTCGGTAAAAGCTGCCTCTATCGAGGCACTGTCGGTAACATCGCAATGCACACCAAGGATGCCCTCTGGTGCGCCACTTCCGCGGTGCGTGATGGCGACCTTATGACCGTCAGCTGCGAATGCCTCAGCGATCGCCAGTCCGATGCCACGATTGCCTCCGGTAATGAGTACCGATCGACGCTCAGCCGCGCTCGAAGCCATAGGTTTCCTCTCAATAACGTGGACACGAATGAGGGTATCTTCGCTCGGCCCGCATCACGCGACTGGCTCGGCGATGGCATAGCTAAATGAGTCGATTGGTCCAAAATAACGCTGCGGCCGCGCCACAGAACGCGAGGACGAGACCGATCCCGACGAAACGCAGCGTAATCGCTCGGAACTCGTTGGTATAGCCGATCTGCTCACCAATATTCTTGTAGGCGTCGGAAAGTTCACCGGCTGATCCAGCGGCGAAGTAGGTGCCACCCGTCGCCGAGGCAATGCTCTTCATCGTCTCGGTATCGACCGGCACCGGGATAGTTTGACCCTGATCGACGATCGCGCCGCCAGGGGTGCCGAACGCGATGGTCGAAATGGGAATCTTTGCTTCCTTTGCCGATGCTGCCGCGACGTTGACATCCTGTCCCACGGTCTGCTTGCCATCAGATTCGAGCACGATACGGGCGGGAATCGGCTTGCCATCGGTGGTTTTGGAACCTTTGGCAAATGCCTGAATCGTCGCGAGGCACTTGTAGATCGCATCCCCGGTCGCGGTCGACTGCTGAAGTTCTAAACCAGCGATTGATGACTTCACCGACGAGCGGTCGGTAGTCGGTGCATTATTCACCACTGCCGCACCACCAAAAGAGACCAGTGCCAGGTTAATTCCCGCTGGTAACTTGTCCACGAACTCGGCGGCAGACTTCTTCATCGCTTCGAAGCGGCTCGGCTTCACGTCGCTCGCCTTCATGGATAGCGATACGTCGAGTGCGAGGCACACCGTCGCTCGGTTGCGGGGCACCTGTACCTCGGTCGCTGGGACGGCCATCGCCATCGAGAAAAACCCGAGCGCCGCGACGATCAAAGCAAATGCAATATGGCGCCGCCAGCCCGGCCTCTTGGGCGCGATCTTGTCAAGCAGATCGACATTAGTGAACCTGACCGCATATTTTTTGCGGCGCAGCTGCAAAACGAAGTACAGCCCGATGAGCAAGAGCACCGCAATAAGCAAAAGCAGCCAGATCGGTTGCTGAAAATTCATCGCAACACACCGCCCACCGCGCTACGACGCCGATTAGCAACAAAACGCATCATGTCCAGTAGCCAGTCGCGATCGGTACGCAGCCGAAGATGCGCCGCCGTCGCACGCCGCAGCGCGGTCGCGATCTGAGCGCGCTGCGCGCTCGCTTGCGCAGCATATTCTTCGCGTAGCCTGCTGTCGGAGGTCTGCACCTCGATCGTCTTGCCAGTTTCTGGATCTTGTAAGGTCAGCAGGCCAGCGGCCGGTAAAGACAGCTCTCGTGGATCGACAATTTCAACGCCGATGATGTCGTGTCGCTCGCGCAGCCCGTTCAGAGGTCGATACCACGTCGGCTCCCCCAAGAAGTCGCTGATCACCACCAACAGTCCGCGGCGCCTCGCGGGACGACGCAATTCTTCGAGGGCGCCACCGAGATCTCCCCGGGTACCTTCAGCGGTTCGCGGCGTCGAGATGAGTTTGCGGATCAGCCAATCACCGTGTGCTTTGCCCGGCATGGCTGGTATTCGGATCAGATCTGCCCCGGTGGTGATCACCGCGCCAATCCGATTCGCGCCCCGCTGTGTGAGATAGACGAAGGCCGCCGCAGCGGCGACCGCCAAATCCCGCTTTTCGCACAACGCCGTGCCGAAATCAAGACTTGGTGACAAATCGACCACGATCCACGTTTCCAACTCGCGATCGGCGATCGTCTCTCGTACGTGCGGGGTCGTGGTTCTTGCGGTGACGAACCAATCCATCCGGCGCACATCGTCGCCTGCGTGATAGATCCGTGAATCGCCCGCTTCGCTGCCCGGCCCGGGAACTAGCCCCATGTGATTACCAAACAGCAACCCATCGAGTTGCCGTTTGACGGTCATCTCAAGCTTGCGCAGCACCACGTCGGCCTGCTCATTTTTGAGGCTAGGCGGTGGGCCAGCAATGGAGCTCATGCCGAGCGTTCTCCCTGTTGCGCGCCGAATGCTGCTGGTCGGCCTTGCCCCAAGGGAGGCAGCGGCCCTGGCGCAGATGGTCGCTGGGGGCCACCGCCAGGACGAGCGGAGACCTGCGGGACCGGTACGGCACTGAGGATTCGTTGAACGATGTGATCGGCGGGGATCGAATCGGCGAGTGCGTCGTATGACAACACCAGTCGATGACGAAGAACTTCGCCAGCGATATCCAAAATGTCCTGAGGAAGCACGTAATCACGTCCGCGAATCAGCGCCATGGCGCGCGACGCGGCGATAAGGCCTAGTGATGCTCGCGGGCTCGCGCCATAGCTGACCCATTGCGCGACGTCGGTGAGGCCAAGATCTTTGGGTGTCCTGGTGGCGAAAACGACGCGGACAACGTAGTCAACCAAGGCGTGATGAACGAAGACCTTGCTCGCCTGCTCTTGCAATTGCAGCAATTCCTCGGTCGTAAGGACAGTGCTCGCCACCGGTGCGTCGACGCCCATCCGATAGATGATCTCGCGCTCTTCTTCAACTGTCGGATAATCGACATTGATCTTCATCAAAAAACGATCGCGCTGCGCCTCGGGCAACGGATAGACGCCTTCGGACTCGATCGGGTTCTGAGTTGCCATAACGATAAACGGCGCCGGCATCCGGTGCGTGACGCCGCCGATGGACACCTGACCTTCGGCCATCACCTCGAGCAACGCCGACTGAACCTTCGCAGGCGCACGGTTGATCTCGTCAGTGAGCACGAAGTTAGCGAATACCGGACCGAGTTCGGTCTGAAACTGATCCGATCCCGGCTTATAGATTCGGGTACCAACAATGTCGGATGGCACGAGGTCGGGCGTGAACTGTAACCGCGCGAACGTACCTCCGACAGCCCGCGCGAGGCTCTCCACCGCGAGGGTCTTGGCAACGCCGGGGACCCCTTCGAGCAGGACATGACCTTTGGCAAGCAGGCTGACGAGCATCCGCTCGATCATCCGATCTTGACCGACAATGACGCGTTTAACTTCGAGCATCGTGCGTTCAAGTGAGCTGGCGGTACGGGCTGGGGTTGGGTTGCTCACCCATCCTCCTCGATTCGCAGTTCGCCGACGGCTATTCGCCAGCGCGGGTCGTGGTTGCCAGCATAGGAGCGTCGTAGCGAATGCGCAGCGATCAACAGCAACCGGCCGCCATCGTAATAGCAGTTACGCCATCAGACGCCACCGGATCGTTCAGGTTCCACCGCGTGCAGATTAGCCAATAGGTTACGTTCCAGGGCGCGTCGCACCGGCGTAATCCGACATCCAGATCGGTACGATCTTAACGACATCGCCGCTCTCCGGCGCCTCCACAACCTGGCCGCCGCCGACGTAGATGGCTACATGGTGGATATATCCGATTCCCCAGAACAGCAGATCACCCGGCTGCAGTTGACTAATTGAGGGATGAAAACTGCCATAGCTATATTGAGCCGCTGCTGAGTGCGGGAGATAGATACCGACCTGAGCCCAGGCATACAACGACAGGCCAGAGCAGTCGAATCCAATCTTGTTGTAGTCGCCGTACGAGTCAGCGACACCGCCGTCAGTGATTCCGCGCGACGGACCGCTCGCGACACCGCCACCCCAGGCATAAGCAGTTCCAAGCCATTGGGTTGCGGCATCAGCGACATTTTGTCCGGAGCCTGACTGTCCGGCGCTTGACTGTCCCGCGCTTGACTGCCCCTGGCTTGTCAAGTAACTCTGCTGAGCGCCCGCGGGCTTTTTCGTCGTCGCTGCCGCTGCCACGGCAGCGTTCTGACCCGATGCCACTAGTTGCTGCTGGGCCGCAGCTGCAGCGGCGGCGGCCTGCGCTTTAGCGGCCGCGGCCGCGGCCGCAGCTGCAGCAGCGGCCGCAGCTTCTTCGGCCTTCTTCTGAGCGACCCAGGAGTCGTACTGCTGACGCTGTCCTTGAAGATCAGCCAGTTGCTGCTGGGCGGCGTCCAGCGCTTGCTGGGTGGCTGCCTGGTTGGTCTTCACCTGCACAATCGAAGCCTGTGACTGCGCAACAGAAGACTCCGCTTTACTCTGGGCGTCTTTTGCGGCCGCTTCGGCCGCAGCCATGTCGTCTACCGCTTTGCGTGCAGCCGAATCGGCATTCGCTTTTACCGTCTTTGCCGTCTGCAGACTCTGCAGGGCTGAAGTATTGCTATTAGCAACTGCATCAAGTAATCCGGCTTGTTCGATCAACTGCGATGGTCCATTAGCGGTCAGCAACACGGCTGAGGAATCGACGGTGCTGCCCTGGATATAGGAGGCACGAGCAAACTGGGCAACCTGCACCTGTGCAGTTGCCACGTCGGCCTGGGCTTTTTGCGCATCGGCTTTCGTCTGCGCTGCAGCATCTTGGGCATTGCCGAGATTGACCTCGGCCTGGTTGTATTTCTCTTGCGCAATTTGCAGTTGGCTCTGCATCGTTGCTAG
>JBDTCL010000213.1:0-4249 GCA_039923595.1 Antricoccus sp.
GACCGTTGATCCGCAGCCGGTACTCGGCGAAACCGCCGTCCTGAAGTGCGCTGTATTCCGGCGAATCGGGATAATGGCCGTTATGCCAAAAGTACGGGGAGATGTCCTTCTCACCATACTGGCCAGGCGTGGCGTCCACGTGCTCGAATAACCGCTGAGCGGGGCCGATCAACGCGTAACCGACCCGCTGCACGACCCGCGGGTGACGCAACGTGAACGGGGTGGCCGCGACCCAGGCGACAATGACGATCACCATCGACCCCGCAAAGATTGAGAAACCTACCCAACCGGTGTCGTTAGTGCCGGCATACATATGGTTGAGGTTTTGCAAGAGTCCTGTCATGAACACCAGCGCGACGTGCACCACGATGAAAAACAGGAACCAACACATCACCAGGAAGTGCAGCGAGCGAGCCAGTTGAATACTGAACAGCCGGCTGATCGGCTTGAACCTCGTCGATAGGGCCGGGGACATGCCCAGGCCGGTGATAAACGCCAGCGGCGCGGCAATGAAGATCGTGATGAAGTACGCGATCAACTGCAAACTGTTGTACGCCACCCAACCGTTCTCAGCAGGCCAATCCAACGACAGGTATTGGATCATTACCGATAAAGCATTGGGAAAGACCGACCAACTGGTCGGCACCACGTGCCGCCAGTCCCCGAGGGTGAAGAGCAATACATAGAACACCGCGCCGTTGAGCAGCCAGAGCGTGTTCACGCCCAGGTGCCACCAGCGGGCCAGCCCAATAGAGTGCCGGATTCCCGGCAGTCCAATCTGGCCTGGCAGGCTGATCGAATCCTGCTTCGCTGTCCACAGTGGATCAGCGGGAACCCGCTTCTGGATACGGAACCAATCTTTGCCCGGAGTGCTGTTTCTCGTCCAGTACAGCCGTGGATGGTCAGACAAGATTTGGATTCCGGATCTGATGATGAAGATCATCAGAAACAGGTTGAAGAAATGCTGGACGCCGATCCAGATCGGGAAGCCCGGATCGCGAGCTGCCGCAGCCGATACCACCGTGCCGGGGTGCTGCACGATGAACTGCTGCACTGCCCCGGTGCCCCGCAACCCCTTTGCGATCGCAACGGCGACCATTAGCAGGACCAGCCCGATCGGCAGCAACCACAGCAGATTGAACCACCGGTCGCGTCCGACGCGTACTCGCGGTGATACGCCGTGCGCGACGGGGATTGATCCGGCCCAGGTCAGTGGGTCTATTGATTCGGCACCGATGGTGAGCTGGTCACGGAAACTACCTGACGGCTGCGCAGTCGTTGAGACGTTGCCAGGCGAATCAGCCGGGCCCGCGCCACCGCTCTTGTCAGCTGATCGAGATATTCTCGCCATGCCCTCACTGTCCCCCTCACTTTAAGCCGGGGACCCATGAGGGATCGGGGCTATGTCTCGAACTGTACGCTCCGCTCGCGAGCGGGCCGCTACCTACTTTTTGTAGTGGTTCGGCGCCGTCAACGGTCCGGATACTGTCCCTAAAACGTATGTGGGTCGACGACAAGGCGCTCTGAACGGATTCTGGCGCAGTTTTGTCCGCGACATGTGGATGCTTCAAGCGTGGCGCACGCGCGCAGGAGTAGACTAAGAGGGTTCACGGGGGCAATTTCGCCTTGAGAGGCTCACAGAGCGATCAAATCGCTTCAGCCCTTATCTACCGGCGGGCAGAATGACCTTAACCAGGAAGGCAGCAACTACGCGTGGCTGACACAACGGCGAGTAACAAACACTATGGCGCCGACTCTATTACTGTCCTCGAAGGCCTTGACGCAGTACGCAAGCGCCCCAGCATGTATATCGGCTCGACCGGCGAACGCGGTCTGCACCATCTCATCTGGGAGGTTGTGGATAACGCTGTAGATGAGGCGATGGCCGGCTATTGTGACCGCGTCGAAGTCAGCCTCCTCGCCGATGGCGGAGTACGCGTCGTCGACAATGGCCGTGGCATCCCGGTCGAGGTCGGCAAAGGCCAAACGCGACCCGCGGTCGAGATCGTTCTCACCGTCCTACACGCCGGTGGCAAGTTCGACTCCGATTCGTACGCCGTCTCAGGTGGCCTGCACGGCGTCGGCGTCTCGGTGGTTAACGCGTTGTCGACGCAACTCGATGTCGACATTCGTCGCAACGGTTTTCGGTTCACCCAAACCTACAAAAACTCCAAGCCTGTAGGCGAACTAGTCAAAGGCGAAGCGACCGACGCGACAGGCACCACTGTCACCTATTACGCAGACCCGGCGATTTTTGATGCCGTTGAATACAGTCTGGAGACCATCACTCGCCGCATGCAGGAGATGGCGTTCCTGACCAAGGGTCTGACCATCGTCGTGCGTGATGAGCGGCACGAGACTCCCGCGGAGCAAACCTACTGTTACCCCAACGGTCTGGAAGATTTCGTTCGGCACATCAACTCTTCCAAGACCCCGATTCACAAGTCGATCATCAGCTTCGGCGCCGAGGAAAAAGGCATCGCCGCTGAGATCGCGATGCAGTGGAATGAGTCGTATGGCGAATCGGTGCGCACGTTCGCCAATGCGATCAACACCCATGAGGGTGGCACCCACGAAGAAGGTTTCCGCTCCGCGCTGACGACGGTCGTCAACAAGTACGCGCTGGAAAAGAAGCTGCTAAAGGAAAAAGATGACCGCCTGTCGGGCGATGACATCCGCGAAGGTCTTGCCGCGATCGTGTCAGTCAAGTTATCCGAGCCGCAGTTCGAGGGCCAGACCAAAACCAAACTCGGCAACAATGAAGCGAAAACCTTTGTCCAGAAGGTTTGCAACGATTGGCTGACTGACTGGTTCGAGCGCAATCCCAGCGAGGCCAAGACGATCATCGGCAAGTCCGCTGATGCCGCTCGCGCTCGTCGCGCCGCGCAAGAGGCCCGCAAGCTTGCTCGCCGCAAGACCGCGATGAATGGCGGCGGTATGCCCAGCAAGCTCGCCGACTGCCGCAGCAAAGATCCGTCGAAGTCCGAGATCTTCATTGTCGAGGGTGATTCGGCCGGCGGCTCGGCGAAATCTGGTCGTGATTCGCTCTATCAGGCGATTTTGCCAATTCGCGGCAAAATCATCAACGTTGAAAAAGCGCGCCTAGACAAAGCGATGAAAAACAACGAGGTTCAGTCGCTGATTACCGCGATGGGCGCGGGAGTCAGTGACGACTTTGACGTCGAAAAGGCGCGTTATCACAAGCTGGTGCTGATGGCCGACGCCGATGTCGACGGCCAGCACATCAGCACGCTGCTGCTGACGTTCCTCTTCCGATTCATGCGGCCACTGATCGAGGCAGGCTTCGTCTATTTAGCGCAACCGCCTCTTTACAAGATCAAGTGGGGCGGCAAGATCGGTGATGAGTACGCCTATACCGACCGTGAGCGCGACGGCCTGATCAAGGCTGCTATCGAAGCGGGCCGCAAACCGCCAAAGGAAGATGCGATTCAGCGTTACAAAGGCCTGGGTGAAATGGATGCCAAAGAGTTGTGGGAAACCACGATGAATCCTGACACCCGCACCCTGCTGCAGGTCACCCTCGACGACGCGGCAACTGCCGACGACATCTTCAGCGTGCTGATGGGCGACGACGTCGAATCCCGCAGGTCGTTCATCACCCGCAACGCTCGCGACGTTCGCTTCTTAGATATATAGGAGTTCCTGTGCCACCCACACCACCACCTATCGCACCAGACGGCCCCACCAACGGTTCTCGCGTCGAAGTGGTTGACATCCAGGCCGAGATGCAGCGGTCGTATATCGACTACGCGATGTCGGTCATTGTCGGGCGCGCGCTGCCAGATGTGCGCGATGGCCTCAAACCGGTCCACCGCCGCGTTCTTTACGGCATGCTCGATGCAGGCTTCCGGCCCGATCGTCCCCATGTGAAATGCTCACGCGTCGTTGGTGAAGTGATGAGCAACTATCACCCGCACGGTGATAGTGCGATCTATGACGCGCTGGTCCGCCTCGCCCAGCCGTGGTCCTTGCGCGCCCCGCTCGTCGATGGTCAAGGCAATTTCGGCTCGCCGGGCAACGATCCAGCCGCCGCGATGCGTTACACCGAAGCTCGGATGACGCCGTTGGCCATGGAAATGCTCGCTGGGATCCGCGAAGATACCGTTAACTTTTCGCCCAACTATGACGGCAAAGTCGTCGAGCCAGACGTCCTCCCGGCTCGCTTCCCGAACCTGCTCGTCAATGGCTCGGCGGGAATCGCGGTCGGCATGGCCACCAATATCCCGCC
>JBDTCL010000214.1:0-3558 GCA_039923595.1 Antricoccus sp.
TGTCGCCTACAGCGCCCGCGGTTTCGGAAAAAGCACCGGGCAAATTGAGCTCGATGCCGTTGACGCCGAAGTCGCAGATGCCCAAAATGTCATTTCGATGCTCGGCAAGCGAGCCGATGTCATCAAAGATGGCCCTGATGATCCGCGGGTCGGCATGGTGGGTGCGTCGTACGGTGGTGCGCTCGCGTTAATTACTGCAGGTGTCGATAAACGGGTCGATGCGATCGTTCCGCAAATTACCTGGAATCGGCTCTCGCGGGTCTTCTTCCCTGATGGCGCCGGAATGGTCGCGCCGCAGACGCTCGCGGCTCCAGCAATGGTCAACGGCAAGGATGTATTGGGTGCTTTCAAGCGTGAATGGGCTGGCATCTTCTTCGGCCTGGGCAAGGGCGCAACGCTGAACTCGGTTGTCGCTCAGGTGGTCGGCGGCGGGAGCAGTAGCAACACGCCGGTGCCAGATCAGGGCGCGGCAAGTGCTGAGGCACTTTCTTGTGGTCGGTTCGCGCCGGACATTTGCGCGGTCTATCAGCAGGCTGCGACCACCGGTACAATTACCCCCGACCAGATCGCGCGACTAGACAAGTCATCTGTATATAGCGTCGCGGACAAAATCACCGCACCGACCTTGCTGATGCAAGGTCAAACCGACACGCTTTTTCCGCTGAGCGAGGCCGACGTCACGGCTCGGCAGATCGCAGCGAACGGTACCCCGGTCAGGGTGCATTGGGTCGCTGGTGGCCATGATGCTGGGGGTGTTGCGACGAACGATACGCAGACTGCAAACCTGCGCGCTGAGGGCAAACAATGGTTCGATCATTACCTGAAGAAGACCGGCCCGACCCCGGCCGCCGATTTTTCCTACGACCAGCAAACCGGGCTCTCCCTCGGCGGTGGTCGGCCGACCGTACGTACGATGCGAGCGCCTGCATACCCAGGGATTGACGGGGCCGCACTGAACGCCCAGACGATTCAACTGCGCGGCCCAGCCCAACCCGTACTCAAGCCGCCGAGCGGTGTGCCGGCCTCAATCTCGACCGTTCCCGGACTCGGCGCGATTGGCATTAGTTACGATCCGCCCGGGCAGGCCGCAATTTTCAGTAGCAACCAGCTGGTCAAGCCGATCACTCTCACTGGCAGTACGACGGTGAACGTAAAAATCGCTGGTATAACCGCCCCAACGACGCTGTTTGCAAAGATCTACGACGCGGGTACGAGCGGTGCGCCGACCCTGCTTGGCGGGATCGTCGTGCCGGTCGTTATCGATCCGGCCAACGGGCCGTCGCAGACGGTGCCAGTCGTACTTCCGGCAATTGCCCATACCTTTGAGAAGGGCCACCGGATCGTGGTGGCGTTCGCCAGCACCGATCGCGCTTACCCCGGAAGCGGACCGCAACAAATCGTGCAAGTCGGCCTGGCCGATAGTCAGCTGACGTATCAGAAGGTGAGCGCGACGGCAGACGCCGCGCCAGCTTCTGATTGGTTGATCTTGGCCATCGTAATTGGCGGTGCGCTGCTAGTGGGCGGCCTGGCTATCTGGCTCTGGAACCGCCGCAACGTGCGTCGCGAAGTGACCGCGGTTGAAGCCGACCTTATCGATGTTCCGTTGGTGGCGCGCGGACTGCGCAAGGCGTACAAGGATGGCTTTGTGGCAGTGAGCGATGTCGGTTTCCGAGTCGAGCGCGAACAAGTGGTCGGGCTGCTCGGCCCCAATGGTGCTGGCAAAACGACGGCGCTACGAATGCTGATGGGTCTGATTACCCCGACAGATGGTGAGCTTCGGGTCTTCGGCCATCAGGTGCAGCCTGGTGCGCCCGTGTTGAGTCGGCTTGGCTGCTTCGTTGAGGGCGTGGGTTTTCTGCCGCATCTGAACGGTAAGCGCAATATCGAGCTGTACTGGCAGGCTACTGGCCGTCCCGCAGACGAGTCGCGAATCGATGAAGTGCTGCAGATTGCCGGATTAGGTGACGCGATTTCTCGCAAGGTAAATACCTACAGCCAAGGTATGCGTCAGCGTCTCGCGATCGCTCAAGCGATGCTGGGGATGCCCGATCTGTTGGTACTCGACGAACCGACCAACGGTCTGGATCCGCCGCAGATTGCCGAAATGCGGCAGGTTTTGCGCACGTACGCACGTGACGGGCGAGCGGTATTGGTCTCTAGCCATCAATTGGCTGAGGTGGAGCAGACCTGCTCGCATGTTGTGGTGGTGAACAAAGGCGCGGTCATCGCACAGGGAACTGTCGATGAGGTCGTAGGCGTTGGCAGCGAGCTGACGATCAGCGTGGATGATCCGAGTGCGGCTGAGGCGTTGCTGCGCGAGCGCGGTGATGTGCGAATCATTGATACCGAGCGCGATCAGATCGGCGTCGAAATTACCAGCGAGCACGGGCGCGCTGCCGACCTTGTCGAAGCCTTGGTACGTGCCGGGATTGGCGTCGATCAAGTGGTGCCACGCCGCCGGCTTGAGGATGCGTTTTTGGCGTTGGTAGGAGAGTCCGGATGAGTCAGGCAAATATAGATCCACAAGGTGCTGCCGCGGGTTACCGGCCTGGGCAGACTCTAGGCTTCACCGTCGAGATACGTCGTCAGCTCGGTCGTCGTCGCACGATCGGCGTTTTCGCTTTTATGGCGGCACTCCCGCTCATCCTGGTGCTCGCTTTCGCTATCGGTAGTCCGCAAGATGCTGGCCGCCAAGGCGTAGTGAATCTCACCGACGTCGCGACGACCAGCGCGTTGAATTTTGTGCTCTTCGTATTCTTTGTGACGACCGGGTTTTTCTTAGTTGTGGTCTTCGCGTTGTTCTTCGGCGACACGGTCGCTAGCGAGGCAAGCTGGGGGAGTCTGCGTTATCTGCTGGCGATTCCGGTGCCACGCGCCCGGCTGCTCGTCCGCAAGCTTGCGGTCGCCATGACCTTGTCGATCGCCGCACTGCTGGTACTCATCGTCGTGGCACTGGCCGCAGGCACGATCTTCTATGGCTGGCACGGGGTGAGCACTCCGGTCGGCATTGAGATAGATCCAGGAACGGCTTCGGTGCGGTTGCTCGGGATCGCCGGCTACATCGTGGCGAATATGACGATGGTGGGAGCGCTGGCTTTCCTGTTGTCAGTACGCACCGATGCACCACTCGCTGCCGTTGGTGGCACCGTTTTCATCGTGATTGTGTCCTCGATTCTTGGTCAGGTCACCGCTCTGGGCGATCTTCGCAACTGGCTGCCAACGCAGTACAACTTCGCCTGGGTCGGGCTGCTCGGCGTCCCGCCGGATACCTCGGACATGATCAAGGGCGTGTCGTTCGCCTTTGGCTATGCTGCGGTGTTCTTGGCGCTCGCCTTTTGGCACTTCCGTCGCAAAGACGTCACTTCCTGATTGGGAGATTGTTGCTGGTTTGCCACCGATCGGCGCTTGGCGGATTTGAATCGTGCCCGCGTAAGTGCGACGAAGCCACCGGTAATGATGATGAGGCGTAGGTAGTGCCACCTATCCCAGATGTGCACCTGATCGCGCCGGTCGTGAGGTGCCGTCGTCGACCAGCGGCCCGGCCTATTTCCCTGAAAA
>JBDTCL010000215.1:0-3895 GCA_039923595.1 Antricoccus sp.
CAAGTGTGCCAAGAAATGCGATATAGGGTCGATCTGGCAAACCTAGTAATTCGCGCGCCGCCGCAACTTGCGCATCGGTCGGCTCCCGAAAAGTCTGCTCGTTCACCCCAAGGTGAATGACATTCAACCGGTCGCGCTGAGCGCCAGCAACTCGCACCAATTCATCGGCAGTCGCCTGCGACGGGACGATGCACCGGGCGGCGTGCCCCAGTGAACGCTTAGTCCAGTTGCCGAAAAAAATTCGCTTCGCGCGTTGATGAAGCTGCGGATGGGTGAAAAACGTCGCGTCGTGCAACGTCACCACAACCGGTTTCTTGGTCAAAACTGGCTGCGTGTAATGCGGGCTGTGAATCACCGAAGCGTTCGTTTTAGCAATCATTGCCGCAAAACCGGTCTGTTCCCATGCCAACCGCACAGGCCGACTGTCGATTTGGTGAGGGCCTGGCAAAAGATCTGACCGAGGACAAAGCTGGCGGTAGTGATCGAGGTCGTCTGGGCGGCAGACGATCATCAGCGTCAGCCCCCGCGTTTCCAAAGCGGGCAGCAAACTATCGACATATGTACCGACCCCGCGGCGGTCTGGTGGGACCGCAGTTGCATCGATAAGAACACGCAAGTTTTTGCCGCTCATCGCCGTGCCGCCGTCGCCACTACCTCGTCATAGAGCTGCCATAAGCGGGCCGCAGACTCGTCCCAGCTAAAGTCCGCTGCACGCACGAGTCCTCGGGCGCGCAGCCTACGTTGGGCACTGGGATCCTCGATCAATCCGCGGATCGCTTCGGCAAGCAAGCGTGGATGCTCACGGGCCACGAGCAACCCCGCTCCCCCGGCCACCTCAACAAGTGCGGGCGCATCCGAGTGGATGACCGGCGTGCCCGCTGCGAACGCCTCCAGAAGCGGAATGCCGAAGCCCTCCGACCGGCTCGGCATGACGAGCGCGGCGGCCCGATCGAGCACGACCGCGAGATCCGCATCGCCGATCCGGCCAAGCTCACGCACTTGATCAGCCGGCAACTTTGCCGCTTGAACCAGTGAAGCAAGGTCGATACCGCCCCAACCGCGTTGGCCAACAATTAGTAACGGGATGCGCGGCGCGCTTGGATGAGCTAAAGCCGCGATCAGCACATCGAGACCTTTGCGTGGTTCGAGCGTCGCGACCGAGATGAGGTACTCCGGTGGTAATTGCAGGTCGGCTGCTCGACGCTCATGATCGTCAGGCAGATCCAAATCACTCGAGACGCCTAACCCAACGACGTGAATTCTTGCTGCGATATCAAGAAACTCCGACAGCTCGTCAGCAACAGCTTGAGTCGGCACGACAATCGCATCTGCCTCCCTGGCCACTCGCTCACCAACCCGCCGATGCCAAGCGGCACCGCGAGCGGTCAACGTCTGCGGATGCGTCCACGGCACCGCATCATGAATTGTCACCACGAGCGGCGTACCACGTCTCGGCGGCGCCAACAGGGTCGGTGCGTGCACCAAGTCCACTCGACCAGGCGTCGGCCCAATCCCCGCGTCCCACGCCGCAATGAGAGCGCGCCTCGGCAACGGAAGTGCGCGTGGTCCGAGCACGCCGTCGACTGCTGCAGCCTGCCGCTGGCGATGCATCGCAGTCCAGCCGACGACTCGGCGATGAGGTTGCGATCGCGCGAGAGCCGCCGCGATCTCCTTGCTATATCGACCGGTCCCGCCAGGCACCGGTGCAAGGCATTGTTCGAGCAAGAATGCCACCGCTTGAGCAGTGCCTGTCGTCATGTCGTCCCTGGTCGCTAGTGATAAAGAGGCTCGAGCAAAAACGCGACTGGGTGAGCAGTGCCTGTCGTCATGTCATCCCTGGTCGCTATTGGTGCAGAGCGTGTCCCAGGCTAGTCCGAGCTCGGTGCGG
The DNA here is from genome assembly GCA_039923595.1 of Antricoccus sp. Classification (GTDB taxonomy): domain Bacteria; phylum Actinomycetota; class Actinomycetes; order Mycobacteriales; family Antricoccaceae; genus Antricoccus. The sequence continues at coordinate 1,889 of JBDTCL010000215.1, forward strand.
TGCGTGGCAGCCGCACCGAGATGGGGCAGACTTCACGCTGTGCCCGATACCGATCCCCAGCGCGAAATAAGTTCCGCCGATGTCACCGTCGTGGTGGTGAGCTGGCAGCAACGCGACTTGCTACGCGATTGTCTGCGCTCGCTCGTCGGTCAGACTCTGCCGCACCGAGTGCTCGTCGTCGACAATGCCTCCACTGACGGCACCGGCGACATGGTTCGCACGCAATTTCCGCGTGCCCAGCTACTGACGCTTACGCGGAATGCTGGATTTGCCGGCGGCATGAGTGCCGCACTTCAGCAAGTCAACAGCCGCTATGTCGCGTTGTTAAACAACGACGCTCAGGCAGATCCGCACTGGCTCGAAGCAAGCCTGGTGCAGTTGGTAGCCAAGGACGTCGCTGCAGTAACTGCGAAACTGTTACTGCCCTCCGTGTCTGGAGCGCCAGCTCGCATAAACAACACTGGAGTGCTGTTGCTAAGAACCGGATACGGTGCTGATCGCGGACTCGGCGACCTTGACGACGAGCGTTATGAACAGCCGGCGGACGTCTTCGGTTTCAGCGGCGGCGCGGCGGTGCTGCGCACCCTCGCGGTGCGGGCAGTAGGTGGCTTCGATCCTGAGTATTTTCTGTACTACGAAGATACCGATCTCTCGTGGCGGCTTCGGCTGGCCGGCTGGCGAATTAGCTACTGCCCGACCGCGGTTGTGCATCACTTGCACGCTGCGAGTTCTGATCCGGAGTCTGAGCTATTCGCCTTTCATACCGAACGCAACCGGCTACTGACGCTGTACCGGAACGCGCCCGTGGGATTCGCCCTCAGCTGTACGGCGCGATTTATCATCACAACTGGCTCACTCGCCCTCAAGCATTGGCTGCGTCGCCCGGTCGCGCCGGCCCAGGTTTTCTTGCCGCAGTTACGTATCCGAGTTCTCGTCGCGCTCGTGCGGCGGCTGCCAAAGACCGTCGCCAAACGAATCCGTACCCAGGCCCGTGTGCCGCGCCGGATCGTGCTTGATCAATGGCGCGGCGCCGGGCAAGGACAGGTCTAGTAATGCGAATCGCCATGGACTGCACCCCGCTTATCGGGCAACTGACTGGGATTGGCCATTACACCAAAAATCTTCTTGAGCATCTAGTCGCGCAGACTCCCGATACGTACGTCGCGACTGCGTTCTCGGTGCGTGGCCGCGGTGCGCTGCGAGCCGCCGTGCCGCGTGCTGTCGAGGTCCGAAGTAGGCCCTTTCCTGCGCGCGGACTTCGCGCGCTCTGGGAGATTGGCCAACAACCCACCGTAGGAATACTTGCCGGACGATGCGACGTTTTCCACGCCACGAACTTCGTCTTACCGCCGCTTGGGCGAGCGGCCGGAGTGCTCACCATCCACGACCTTGCCTACCTCACCAGGCCCGACACGGTGGCGGTAGCGAGCCGGGCATACCAACACTTAGTTCCACAAGGCATCGATCGAGCCGCGGTGATCTGCACGCCGAGCAATGCCGTCGCGAATCAGGTGCAAGAGGCATATCGCGTCGACGCCGACCGGATCGCGATCACGCACCTCGGTGTCGACGAAGCCTGGTTGCAGGTCCAGGCGCCAGATCTCGCGTGGCGAAATGCGCACGGTCTGCCCAACGAATACCTACTCGCGGTGGGCACGATCGAGCCGCGCAAGAACCTGCGGTATCTCATCGAGGCCTACCGCGTGGCCTTACGCCAAGGGATTGATCTACCCCCGCTAGTTCTCGTGGGCGGGACCGGTTGGGGATCGGCCCTTGAGCTCGATTCGCTGCCGGCCGATCGAGTATTAACCCCAGGGCACTTACCGCTTGCTGAGCTTCGCAAAGTCGTTGCAGGAGCGAGCGCACTGGCCTTTCCCAGCCTGGACGAGGGGTTTGGACTGCCACCTCTGGAGGCGCTCGCGTGCGGGGTGCCAGTGGTGTGCTCAGACATTCCCGTCACCCATGAAGTACTCGGTGCTCAAGGCCGTTATGTGCCACTCGATGATG
>JBDTCL010000216.1:0-4436 GCA_039923595.1 Antricoccus sp.
CATCGGATGGTCGACGCCGGGCATGACCCGCGACGATTCGCCGCAGATTTGCTCGACCGATTGCGTGATCTGATCCTCCTATGTGCAGTGCCCGACGCGGTCAGCAAAGGGGTCATCGACGCGCCGACAGATCACGCAGGGATGCTCGTCGAACAAGCTGAACGGCTCGGTCTGGCCACGCTGTCTCGGCTTGCTGACATCGTGCATGTCGGTTTGACTGAAATGCGCGGCACAACCACGCCGCGGCTGGGTCTGGAGCTGATCTGCGCCAGAATGTTGTTGCCGCAAGCAAGCGGTGACGGTGGAGCGCTCACCCAGCGTGTTGATCGTCTGGAACGTCGGCTAAATATTGGCGGTGAACCGGCCGCCGCGACAGCACCGTCAGCAGTGACCTCAGAGGCTCCTGCGCAACGAAACCGCCGCCCTGACCGACCCGCGCGAGCACAAGCTGTTTCGACCTCCGCACCCGCGACGCCGACCTCCGCGCCGGTAGCACCCGCGACTAACGCCGAAACACCGACGACAAAAGCGTCAGTTGCTGCCGCACCGGAGGCTCCCGCACCGGAGGCCCCTGCACCCACATCTGAAGCGGGCTGGCCGCAAGTCGTACCACCTGGCAGTGGTCGGACCCGACCACTTACGCCGAAATCGACCGGAGCGCAGGATGACCAGGAATCAGGGTCCGCACAATCGACCCAGCAATCGGTGCCTGCCCAATCGGCTCCTGCCCAATCGGCTGAGGAATCGGTGCCACGTGGGAACTTTGACATTGCAGAGTTGCGCAGGCAATGGCCGATAGTCCTAGATGCGCTGAAGCGTCAAAGCCGGCTTTCTGGTGCGATGTTTGAAAATACGACCGCGTCATCGATCGATGGAAACGTGCTGACGCTGATTGCGCAACCGGGCCTAGTCGGCCGTATGGCTAATGCCGAACAAAATAGACCCCTACGTGAGGCACTCAAGCAGGTGCTCGGTGTTGACTGGGCCGTAACAGTGGTCGCCCGCGAGGAAGCCGAGCAGCGATCGGCGGCTCCGCAACGATACGACGAAGAACCCGAGCCAGATCCCGACGATGAAATCGTTGCCAGCGACGATGACGTAGCGCTCGATCCGCAATCTGCGGCCATGAATGTGCTGCGCGAACATCTTGGTGCGCAACCCCTAGAGGAGTGAGACATGTCAGAGCTTGAACAGCGTCAGCGTCAACTCCTCGAGATCCGTTCCTGGGTTGCCTTTGATGTCGACGACGGCGGCCGATCACTCGTCGGAACCGATGAGCTCGGCAGCCTGCAACTAGTTGAGATCGATACCGACGGCGTGCGCAGACAACTGACGCGACTTCCGTCCCGTTGCGCGGGTCGTTACATTCCCGGCACCCGCAAAGTTGTCGTGATGCACGACAACGGTGGTGACGAACGAGTCCAGCTCTCTATCATCGAGGCGGATCGGTCAGGTCCGGCAGAGTTGACCGACTTGCAAGATCTCGTCGTCGACCCGCGCTATATGCACGTTCTGCACGATGTGGATGAGTCGACCATTACCTACTCCACCAATCGTCGCAACGGCGTGGATATGGATGTCGTCGTTCGCGAACTCGCCGGCGGCGCCGAACGAGTCGTTTATGACGGCGGCGGATATGTGGGCGCAACAGAAGTCTCACATGACAAGTCTTCGGTCGCGGTAACCGCCTTAAGCCTGCCACCGAGCAGTACTCACATCATCCTCGCTGGTCCGCGAGCACCATCGGATGCGCCGTTCACCGACCCTAACGAGCACGCAGAGTATTCCAATGTGCATTGGGCCCCAGATGATCGATCGCTCATCGTGTCCACGAACCATGAGCGGGACTTCGCAGCTATTGCGCGGATTCCACTTGACACTGAGCCGCCCACCATCTTAGTTGAGGATCCGGTTCATGACCTCTCGGTGTGTCCGTCTCCTGATGGTTCGGCGATGCTGATCGCAACGAATATCGACGGCGCCGATCAATTGGCCATTCATGAGGCGGACGGCGAAAAGCGTTGCGACGTTGATCTCGAGCGGACTGTCGTCATCGATGGTGGTTGGGTCTGGGCAGCGGATTCGTCACGGATATTGATCAGCGCGTCAGGACCAACGACACCATCTATGCTGGTGATCGTTGATGCTACTGACGGCGGCTCGAGGATGGTTATCGACAGCCGCGCCGAAACCGAATCGCAGTTGCTTGCCGGATTGAGTGAGCCAACCTGCCATCGGATATTGACTCCTGACGGCGAGCAGATTCCGTGCTTCGTCTATCGACCCACAGGCGCAAACGTTGACGAGCAGGTCGATGGCGGGGTCGTCGTACACGTGCACGGAGGACCAGAGTCCCAAGCGCGTCGCTATTGGAATGCATCAATCGCGGCACTCGTCGCGAGCGGCTTGACGGTGATTCAGCCAAATGTGCGCGGCTCCTCCGGCTATGGCAAGCGTTGGGTATCACTCGATGATGTGCGGCTGCGGCTGGATTCGGTTGCCGACCTTCGGACCATCAACGAGTGGCTGCCATCAATGGGCCTCGACCCGCAACGAGCCGCTCTTTGGGGCGGGTCGTACGGCGGCTATATGGTGCTCGCCGGGACAACGATGCAGCCGGATCTTTGGGCGGCTGGGGTCGATATCGTTGGGATGTCATCGTTGGTGACTTTTCTGGAGAATACGTCGGGATATCGGCGCGCTTATCGTGAGCGCGAATACGGTTCGCTCGAAGCAGATCGCGAATTCTTGCAGCACGCGTCGCCGATCACTTACCTCGATCAACTGCGGGCACCGTTATTTGTCATTCACGGCGCTAATGATCCGCGCGTGCCGCTCTCTGAAGCCGAGCAAATCGTCGCGGCCTTGCAGGCGAAGGGGATCGCCTGCGAGTTGCGGGTCTATGCCGATGAGGGCCACGGGCTGGCCAAGCGGGCGAACCGGCTCGATGCCTACATTCCAGCTTTCGCGTTCCTTCGCGATCAACTCGCGAGAAGATAACGGAGCACTCCCTAAGCGACGCCAGCGGCTAACGCGGCGCGGCCACTGTCGCTGGTTTAAATCGCCGAGTCGGTTGTCGCTCGCATATTGCCTAGCTCGCACATCGTCATCGGAACGGTATTGAAATTAAGTCCAGCTAGATCGCTGCTACGGGGTCGATGCCTATGGTGCCCTCATAGTTTGCGGTCGGCATGACGGCGCTGGCCTTGATCGCGTTGCGTATATCCGCAGCGATCGACTGCGACTTCGCTTTGAGGCCGCCGGAGATCATTGAGTTAAGCAGGCAAAAGGCCATCGAGGCCGCAGCTGCACCATCACCGTGAGTGGAGATCACCGCGTCGACCTTGGCGCTGTTACCGATAGCGACCCGCTCGCTGACGCATGGAGCCACATCGGAACGTTGGGCGGGTCATGATGACCGTGCCGCCCTCAGCCACCAGAAGCGCTTTGAGTTTGACGGGCGACATCCCAGTTGAAGGCATGTTCGCGATAGCCGGCGTTTGTCGCCGTGCCGGGGGTTGCATGCCTTGGTGCCGTCGGGGACTTGCTTATTTAGCTGGGCCAAATTAGCGCTGTCGGCGCCGCTGTGACCTGGGTCGATGACGACCGTTTTGGCCACGCAGCCAGATGTCAAAACCAACACCGGCGCCAGCGAGCACGCTCAGCGTCCGACGCCGACGGCAAGGCAGGTGGGACACTGGAACAGGTAGGCAAACACTCTGAGTGATCTTGAGTGTTTGGTGCTGCAGATCCACCCGAACGCGGGGATAATTGAACTGCCCACTCAACGACTTAGGAGCGCGATTACCGATGCAGCCCGGTGGCCAGCCCGATATGCAAGCGATTATGCAACAAGCTCAGCAGATGCAGGCACAACTGCAAAAGGCGCAAGAAGAAATCCAGAGTGCCACAGTTGAAGGCAGTGCCGGTGGTGGCTTGGTCAAGGTGATCATGACTGGTGGCGGCGAGCTGGTGAGCTTGACGATCGATGCGCAGACAGTGGATCCAGAAGATGTTGAGACGCTGCAAGATTTGATTGTTGCTGCAGTACGCGACGGATCACGCGCCGCGGCCGAGATGGCTCAGGGCGCAATGGGATCTGTCACCGGTGGAATCGGTGGGCTCGGTGGGCTCGGCCTGCCGGGTATGTAGTGAGGACGCACTGCATTGTTTGAAGGTGCTGTACAGGACCTCATTGATGAACTCGGCAGACTTCCCGGCATCGGACCGAAAAGTGCCCAGCGCATTGCTTTTCATCTGCTGAGCGTCGAAAGCGGGGTCATTGACGACCTGATGACGGCGTTGCGCAAAGTCAAAGAAGATGTTCGATTTTGCACCACCTGCGGCAATGTCAGCGAGCAAGACATTTGCCGGATCTGTCGGGATCCACGTCGCAGCGACGATGTTATTTGTGTCGTCGAGGAGTCCAAAGATGT
>JBDTCL010000217.1:0-3786 GCA_039923595.1 Antricoccus sp.
CCGCCGGCGCCCGCTCGTTGTGGCGGGCCACCGGGATGACTGATTCCGATTTCGGCAAACCCATCATCGCTATCGCTAACTCATATACCCAGTTCGTTCCTGGTCACGTGCACCTGAAAGACATGGGCGACCTTGTCGCCGGCGAAATCGCCAAAGCCGGCGGGGTCGCTCGCGAGTTCCATACGATTGCCGTCGATGATGGAATCGCGATGGGCCACGGCGGCATGCTTTACTCACTGCCTTCTCGCGAAGTCATCGCCGACGCAGTGGAATACATGGTCAACGGCCATGCCGCTGATGCCCTGGTGTGCATCTCTAACTGCGACAAGATCACGCCCGGTATGTTGATGGCCGCGATGAGACTGAACATCCCCACCGTCTTTGTTTCTGGTGGCCCGATGGAGGCCGGTAAAGCCGTCGTTGTCGATGGCGTCGCGCAGGCACCCACGGACTTGATCACAGCAATTTCGGCCTCCGCGTCCGCCGATGTCGATGATGCCGGGCTCGCCCTGGTTGAGCAGTCGGCGTGTCCGACCTGCGGATCGTGCTCGGGGATGTTCACCGCCAATTCCATGAATTGTCTGACTGAGGCACTTGGCCTGTCCTTGCCGGGCAACGGCTCCACGCTCGCGACCCACGAGTCTCGACGCGAATTGTTCCTTAACGCGGGCCGGACCGTTGTCGAACTGGCAAATCGGTGGTACCGCGACGATGACGATTCAGTACTACCCCGATCGATCGCGAATAAGAAGGCGTTCGAGAATGCGATGACACTTGATGTGGCGATGGGTGGGTCAACAAATACCGTCCTGCACATACTCGCCGCGGCTCAAGAGGGCGAGATCGACTTCGATCTGACGGATATCGAGGCTGTCAGCCGCCGAGTGCCGTGCATCTGCAAGGTCGCACCGAACTCTAATTACCACATGGAAGATGTGCACCGCGCCGGTGGCATCCCCGCGATTCTGGGCGAGCTCAATCGTGCCGGCCTGCTGAACACCGACGTGCGAAGTGTGCACAGTGAATCGCTCGAAAAAGGGCTCGGTGACTGGGATATTCGGGCGCAATCGCCGACCGCGACCGCTGTGGAGTTATTTCATGCCGCGCCTGGCGGAGTGCGCACCACCAAGGCATTCTCCACCGCCAATCGTTGGTCCTCGCTCGATACCGATGCTGCGACCGGCTGCATTCGTGATCGTGAACATGCCTATACCGCTGAAGGCGGTCTCGCGGTGCTCCGTGGCAACCTCGCCGTGGACGGCGCGATCATCAAAACCGCGGGTATCGATGAGGAGCTGTGGACCTTCAAGGGCACTGCGAAGGTCGTCGAGAGCCAAGAAGAAGCGGTCACCGAAATTCTTGGCAAGCGGATCAAACCCGGCGATGTGGTTGTGGTGCGTTACGAAGGTCCAGCCGGTGGCCCAGGCATGCAAGAGATGCTGCACCCCACGGCCTTCCTGAAAGGCTCCGGGCTAGGCAAGGTTTGCGCTCTAATCACCGATGGGCGGTTCTCCGGAGGCACGTCGGGCATCGCGGTCGGCCATATCTCACCCGAGGCTGCCGAAGGTGGCTTGATTGGGCTGGTCGAAGATGGCGACTCGATCACCATCGACATTCCCAATCGGGTGCTATCGCTGGATGTGCCCGATGAGGTACTCGAGGAGCGCCGAGAAAAGATGGAAGCATCTGAGCGGCCGTGGCAGCCGAAAGATCGAGAGCGCAAAGTAACGGCGGCGCTGCGCGCGTATGCGTCGTTAACAAGTTCCGCCGCCACCGGCGCCGTCCGCAAGTTGGTTCTCGGCTGAACCCAGAGGCCGTTAAAGCCAGTTGTTGCGTTTAAACCCGCGATAAAGCAAGAAACAGATCGTCGCCATGATGAGCAGCACGAGCGGATAGCCAAAGGTCCATTGCAACTCGGGCATCTTGTCGAAGTTCATTCCATAGATTCCGGCGATCGCCGTCGGGACTGCGGCAATCGCCGCCCATGAGGTGATCTTGCGCATGTCTTCGTTCTCGGACAATGAGATGCGCGCGATGGATGCCTGCAAGATTGAGCTGAGCAATTCATCGAGCCCGGCAACTGTTTCGCGGACCCTCGAAAGGTGATCATTGACGTCTCGGAAGTAGTCGCGGATGCTTTCTGGCACCAGCTCCATCGGTCGGGTCGATAGCGCGTTCACCGGGAGTGCCAATGGCGCGACCGCTCGCTTGAACTCCAGCAACTCTCGCTTGAGCTGGTAGATGCGGGTGGCATCGTTGTTGGTTCGATGCGGGGAGAAGACGCTTTCTTCGAGCTCGTCCAAGTCGACTTCGACTTCGTTGGCGACCTCGAGGTAACGATCGACGATCGTGTCGGCGACGGCGTACAGGACCGCAGCTGGGCCGATTTTGAGCAATTGCCGGTCCTCGTTCTCCAGTCGATGGCGCAGATTGGTGAAGTCGCCGAAATCGCCGTGCCGGACCGTGATGGCGAAATACGTTCCGACAAACACCATGACGCTGCCGGTTTGGATGACGTCACTGGTCGAGGTGAGGATCTCGTGTTCGACATACTTGCAAGTGCGCAGCACCATAAAGAGCATGTTGTCGTAACGCTCAAGCTTCGGCCGTTCGTGCGCGTGCACGGCATCCTCGACCGCGAGCGGATGCAGATCAAACTCGCGTGCGATTGCCGCAAACTGCTTGGCTGAAGGTGCGTGCAACCCTAGCCACACAAAACCGCCGCGTTCTTTAGCGATGCGGGCCGCTTCGACATAACCGACCTCACCGGTAATAATCTCACCATCGACATAGACGGCGCAGCGGATTATTGGATCGCGGGGGGAGATATTGGTTGCGGCAGTGCCGGATTGTTCAGACGGGGCGCGCTTGCGCGTGAGATTGCTGGGCTTCAACGCCGATGGCAGATGCATTCCGTGGGTATCTCGTTCAGACATCGCGCTCGCCTCCGCTGCCGGGCTTGTTCCCGCACGAGGTTATCAGCGCGTGTGGCGATTTCACCGATCGTCAGCGGGGCAATTAGATATCAATATGGCTCGACTATTGACGTCACCTCCATCACAGTTGTGAAATGGGTGAAACCACACACAGAGACCCGACAGAATGGGCGCCCTATGGCCATGCACTTGTTTCGCATTAAGTCGGTCGAGCAGTCGATTGCAGACACCGAAGAGCCGGAACACTCGCTAAAGAAAAATTTGGGCACGTTCGATCTGATTGTGTTTGGCGTCGGGGTCATTATCGGCACAGGCATCTTCGTCCTCACCGGCCAGCAAGCGGCCCTCAACGCCGGTCCTGGCATCGTGTTCTCGTTCATCATCGCCGCAATTGTCTGCGCCCTCGCGGCAATGTGTTATGCAGAGTTTGCTTCCACCGTGCCAGTGGCTGGCTCGGCATACACCTTCAGCTACGCGACGCTCGGTGAGCTGGTCGCCTGGATTATCGGCTGGGACCTGGCTCTGGAGCTTGCACTCGGCGCCGCTGTCGTCTCACGCGGCTGGTCTGCGTATTTCCAGGTACTTCTGGATCTACCGACGAGCCTGTTCGGTGACAAGGCAGTCGTCGACCTCGGCGCGATCTTGATCGTGGTACTCCTGACGATCCTCACTATTGTCGGTACCAAGCTTTCTAGCCGGTTCCTTGGAGTTCTGGTTGTTGTTAAGGTCACGGTGGTGCTGTTTGTGATCGCGCTTGGCGTGTTCTACATCAAGGCCGCAAACTACTCGCCATTCATCCCGCCCGCGGTCACCAGGCCTTCAGGTGAAGGTGTGCTCACGACGCCGTTGC
>JBDTCL010000218.1:0-4915 GCA_039923595.1 Antricoccus sp.
CAAGGATTGCCGGATGGCCTGGTGTGATCGTCTGGGACGTCGGACGTATCGAGGCCTGCCGCATTAGCTGCCGGACATCGCCTGACTGCTCCGGCGTACCCACGGTGACGACGATTCCTTCGGCACCGGCACGCGCCGTACGTCCCGAGCGGTGCAGATATGCCTTGTGCTCGGTCGGCGGATCGACATGCACGACTAGCGAAACGTCATCGACGTGGATGCCGCGAGCGGCGATGTCGGTGGCGACGAGCACTCGGACCGATCCGTCGCCGAAAGCCGCCAGGTTGCGCTGCCGAGCCGGCTGCGAAAGATTGCCATGCAAGTCGACAGCTGGTACGCCAGCGGCAGTGAGCTGCTTGGCCAACTTCTTGGCAGCATGCTTGGTACGGGTGAACGCGAGCGTGCGGCCCTGGCCAGAAACGAGCTCCCGCACAACGGTCGACTTGTTATCGTGGCTGACGTTGAAGACGTAGTGAGTCATCTGGGGTGAGGAGGCGGCAACACTGTCGACCGAGTGAGTCACCGGCTTGCTCAGATAGCGCTTGACTAGGCCATCGATACCGCCATCGAGAGTCGCCGAGAACAGTAGTCGCTGCGCGCTGCGCGGCGTCTGGTCCAGCAGTCGCTTCACGACGGGTAGGAAGCCTAGATCAGCCATATAGTCTGCTTCGTCAAGCACCGTCACCTCGACCTCGGCAAGCGAGCAGTGGCGCTGCGCGATGAGGTCCTCGAGGCGGCCCGGTGTGGCTATACAGATGTCGACGCCCCTGCGCAGCGCGGCCACCTGCGGTCCCTGACCGACGCCGCCGAAGACGGTCATCGTCCGGAGCCCCATGCTGACCGCCAGCGGGGCAAACGATTCCTCAACTTGGGCCGCCAACTCCCGGGTTGGCACCAAAATGAGCGCGTGCACCGCACCTGGACGCAGCGGTCGGCGCGATTGCGCGAGTGCCGCGATGGTCGGTATCGCGAAGGCGATGGTCTTGCCGCTTCCGGTACGGCCGCGACCGAGCACATCACGACCAGCTAGGGAGTCCGGCAGCGTGGCCGCCTGGATCGGGAACGGTGTCTCGATGCCGCGCTCGCGCAACACGGCGACTATCGGTTTTGGCACGCCGAGCTCTGCGAAGCTGATCGCAGTTGAGACGGCATTCTGGGCAGGTGAAATGGAATTACTTAGGTTTGGCACAAGATCCTTTGAACGTTGGGGCCGCTGTTGCAGGACCACTCACACGTTTGGAGAGTTGAAAGCGCCTTGAATGACGCAGAAGCATACGACCTAGGGCGCAGTTTGGCGCACCTGTCACCCTTAACTCTACCTTGGCCGGGTCGATTGTCGAGGCATGCGTTGAATGATGTGTAACACGCCAACTTCTCAATAGTCCTTGCCTTGACGAAACGGCAGCGGTGGATAGGTCGGCGAAAACACAAGATATCCCATATATATCTATGATTGGTCAGCTTTGACTATTGTTCCGTTAGTCTTTTGCGATACGATCATATGTACGAACCAAAAGTCGGAGGAATCATGATGACGACCGGATCACGGCAGTTGCAGGCGATGATTATTGCCCTTCGAACACCTGATCTGAGCGCCAGTAGTGACGAGTTGATTGACCAGATCAGTGCCCTAGAGACGATGCGCGCGGTGACTGCTGCCGCGCAGGCTCAACTGATGGTGGCTTTTCTTGATCAGGAGCTTTACGCAGAGAGCGCAGGTGATGGCCTTGCTCATTCTTTGCCGGCTCGGCGGCGGAGCGCTATTGCCCAGATAGCCCTCGCGCGGCGTATCTCTCCGCAGCAGCAGTCAAATGAAATGGCCTTTGCGTCGTTGCTCTGCACGGATCTAGCGATAACCTTGAGCGCACTACAGCGTGGGGCGATCACCGAATACGCGGCGAAGAAGGTCGCCAGCGAGCTTGTTGTTCTGGATGTGCACGATCGTCGCGCGGTTGACCGTGATCTTGCGGCGTTGCTAGATGGGATGAGCGCGAAACAAGCCGCTAGTGCAGCGCATCACCGGGTGGCTGCGATTGATGCTCGCGCCATCATCACCCGCATGGAACGTGCCGCCGCCAGTCGCCGAGTGTCAGTGCGCCCGGCACCGGATGGGATGGCGTACTTCACCATCCTGACTGACTTGTCAAGCGCCGTGAGCATGTACGCCGCGCTGCATAAAGCGGCAGGATCACCTTCAACCGATCCAGGGCCACGCAGTCACGGTGCGATCATGGCCGACACCGCATTCCAACGCGTCACCGGATACAAGTCTTCGGCGCATGTGCCTCTCGAAATCGGTCTGGTCATCACCGACCAAACCTTGCTCGCAGACGGACGCGCCGCAGGACGTATCGGGCAACATGTAGTTCCAGCAGAGATCGCACGGCATCTGATCACTCGCGGCGCCGCCAGCAAAACCAAACAACTAGTCAGGCGGCTGTACGCCGACCCAGCCACCGGCACATTAACTCGGATCGACGGTCGGGCTCGGACCTTCAACGGCAAACTACGGCGTTTCATCACCGCACGAGATCAGATCTGCCGCACTCCATACTGCGAAGCACCGATCCGCGACATTGATCATGCAAACCCGTGGGCACACGACGGACCGACCAACCCGACGAACGGCAACGGCCGATGTCAACGTTGCAACCTCACTAAAGAATCCCCCGGTTGGAAATCCACATCTATATCAGCCACACCCGGCAAGGCACATCGCATTGTAATCACCACGCCAACAGGCCACGAGTACATCTCCAATGCCCCGCCGCTGCTGGAATATTCACGATCCTGAATTCAGATCGGCTACGTGCCGACGCCGCTATAGCCATCGGCGCCGAACTGGCAGTCTCAATGCCAGAGGCGTTGGTGCGCCTCGTGGGTGCTCAAATAGGCGCCCGGGTTGAATAGCTCATCGTAAAAGTCAGTATCGAGGTGCTGGGCCTGAAGGTAGTTCATAATCTGGATTGTTGGCACTGTACCCGGGAACTTGCCAAATGTGTCGTCGATGTAGGTCGCTTGCAGGGTGAGCAGGTCGATGAATTTTTGGTCATATCGCATCGCTGAGGATCGCACGCCAGGACTGTCTTTCCACGGACCGGCCGAATCGGAGCTGAACGGGCCGCCCGGACCGAACTTGCGCTGGACGAATGCGGTAACTGCAGCCGCCATATCCGGGTAGTGCGGCCGGCACATCGCCTCAAAAACTCCCGGCAGACCAGTCGGATTGGGTAGCGCCCATCGATCGTCGTAGTCGACATTGAAGCCCAAACCAGGGACCTCATCGACACCGGAGGCACCGAGCATCGTGTTGCGATCGATCCCGTCAAAGGTCCACCCGCCGAGGCCCATCGCTCCGAGCAGTAGATGACCGTTGTACACGCTGGTCATCAATTCGGCAGTTGCTTCGGTCAGGGTGTACTGCTCCACGAACGACAACGGAAACGGTTCATCGAAATGTCGCAGATCGCTATGTGCCTCGATCCCAGGTACAGCGCGAGAGTTCAAGTCGTCATAGATGACGTAGCCATTTTGGGCAAAGAAGGCGAGATTGGCCAGCAGGTGCTGCGCGAGATCGGCTACCGGGATGACGAGTAGCGAACCTGGATGATTGGCAATCCAGGTGTTATGTCCTTCCAGGAATGGCTCCTCGCGAGGGATGTGGATGCGGTGCGGCGAAATTTGCCGATACCGCGCAGTCGTGGCGCTAAGCCAAGCATCCAGATCAACCTGACCGTCTGTCACCGGCACATCGGGTGTTTCGTCTCTAGTGCCGAGGAAATATGTTCCGGAGTCATCGGTGAAGAAGAACTCGGAGGTATGAAATCCTGCAGCGGACGGAAACGTGCGACCTCCGACATTGCCGCTGTAGTTGGGAAATGCTGGCGCGTAACCGGGATGGTGAGTGATCCCGAAATGCCAACCCGTTACCCCGGTGACGGTCGCCAGGATAATTGCTCGCTCAACCTCGCTCAGCGGCTGGATGTCCTTGCTGCTCTTAAACGCTAGGGGCCCGGCTGGAACTTCGCCGCCTACTGGGAAGCGACGAGAGCGACGTCCATAAATCGCAGCGAGTAGTGGAAACTCAGTCAACTGCTGCAGAGCTGCCCGCTCCTTGCCCGAGATGCTTAACGTCATTTCTTCATCTCCCCTAAGACAAAGTCCGATACTGCCGCCGCCACCTCGGCATGAACGATGTCGTTGATGATGTCGTGCTTGCCGCCGGCGAATGACACGACAGTCCGGTCTGCCGCCCGCTCGGACTCACGGAGCGCGATATCGAATGGCGCGACCTGATCATCGTCACCATGGATCAGTAGTAGTGGCATCTTGAGCTCAGAAATGTGGTCGGGCAGCAGCTGCCAGAGCTCAGCCAGCGCGCTCGCGAGTGATTCACCCTCCTCGCCATCGGTGAAACACAGTGGATCGTCGGCGAGGGCGCTCAAGTATGACAAGTCCCGCGAGAGGCCGGTTGGATCAAGCTCAATGGTATTTCCGGCGTCCCTTTCCGATTCGGCGATCCAGTCCGGTATCGCCAGAGGCGCTCCCGAAAGAACAAGTTTGCTGATACCGCTCGAATCTGTCAGCGTCTGGTAGAGCGCAGTCGCTGCACCGAGCGAGTGCCCCTGCAGGGTTATCGGCACTCCCGGCAGTTGCTCAGCGACCACACTGAGCAACGTCCGCGCGTTGGCGCTGAGCGCTGACAACGACTCGACATACCCGCGGCGTCCGTCGCTGCGACCATGGCCCGGATGATCCAGAGCCCACAACGCAATGCCACGTGTGGCTAAAGCTGCGGCGTAGCGGTCGTACAGGCCAGTGTGTTCGCCGAAACCATGTAAAAAAACGATGGCGGCTTTCGGGCTATCGACGTCCCAATGCCGGTAATAGACCTTCTCGCTCACTCCATCGAGGT
>JBDTCL010000219.1:0-4367 GCA_039923595.1 Antricoccus sp.
ACACCACATCTGCGTGCAACGTCCCGGCCCGAAACAGTGACGAAACTGTTGAAAGCCGGATAGGCAAGACTTCTACCGCGCCGGCCCTGCTGAGGAACGAGGTCTCGCCGAGCCCGCCGAGCCCGAAATAACGAAACGTGTCCGTGTACTCAGGTAACAGAGTGCGACCTTTCAGCACGCCAAGGAAAATTGAGAGTCGACCGGCACCTTGATGGGAAAGTTCATATCGCTGCGCAACCAGCGCACTCGTCAAGGCACGTGGTTCAGCCGTTCCTTGACCCCACTCAAGTGTGTCACCAGGCCGGACAATCTCACCCAGGTCAAGTGCGTTCGCATCCAGTTCGATCGGCTCAGTTTGCGAACGCGGTCTCTGCCTATAGCTCTGGTGGTCGTCCATATTCAGTTTCCTCCCCCTGGTCAGTGGCCGGTTGCTCGGCAGCGACCTCAAGCTTTTCCTTTCGAGTGACCTTCTTCGGCGGGTAGTACTCCAGTGATGCGTTGTTGAACTGCGCACCAACCACGATTGCCATCGATGAGAAGTAATAGAACAACAGGAACGTGATAGGTGTCGCGAGCGCGCCGTAGGTGAGTCCATGGGAATACACACATGACAGATAAAGCCGCATGCCGACGCTTGCGATGAAGAAGAATAACGCTGCCAGTAACGCCCCCGGAAGGCCGCGTTTCCACTGATGTCGGTGTTTTGGAGCCACTTTGTATAACGTGGTCAGCAGCACAATAAGCAGGATAGCCAACAACGGGTAGTACGAGATGTTGACAACGGTGCTGACTGTATCTCGCCATGCTGCCGGAAAGAATCGAGGCAGATACTGCGGGCCGACCGCAAGCAGCGGCAGCATAAAAATTCCGAAAACAAGAGCGACTAAATACAGCAACAGCGCAAAGAATCGCTCCTTGACCGGATGTCTGATCTCGTGCTGCCCGTATGCGATCGCTATTGATTCGACAAACGCGGCCATCGCTGATGATCCAGCCCAAAAGCTAATCAACAAGCCCACCGAGATCACCCCACCTTGCTGGCTACGCAAGATGGTGCTCACGGTATTGCCAACGAGATTATTGGCTACCTCGGAGTTGAAGATGCTATTGAGAAATTTGTCGATTTGACCGTTGATCTGATCAACGGTTCTCGGCCCGAAAAATTTCGCGACTGGACCCACGAGTCCGAGCAGGGCTATGAGCGCGGGCGCAGTCGACAGTGCGCTCCAGAACGCGGCTTGCGCACTCATCCCAAAAAGAGAGTCGCCCCACGACTTCGATGCGGTTCGGCCAAGGACCTTGCGAAACCGGTGGTGCACCGGTCCCTCAGCCGTGGGATCAGGCCCGACCCCCACCCGATGCCAGAACTCGTGATCAGCATCGGCGGTCGTCGGGCGGAACTTCTCATCCGTTTGTGTCACTTCGGGCGCAAGTGTGCTTCCAGTTCGCTCACTCAGCGTCGGTTCGGTCACCTCTAGATCATGCCGTACGTCTTGCTCCAAAGACACAAGCAGTCAATCCGTGGCGTCAGTTATCCGCCGGCTACAGCTGCATAGTCATAAGGTGCGCGGGCGGTTAACCGATAACCTGTTTTCGAAGCGGTGGTGGTCGCGTGGAACGTACTACAGGATATATCCGGCAGGTGCAGACCATCTGATCTCTTTCGTACGCAAATACTCGCCTACGCAGATGGACGAATCGACAAAGGGTTTGACGGTATGAAGTATAAGGAACTGACGGCGCAGCTTCTCGCCCTGCCGGAGGCAACCCCCAGTGGCTGACGTATGTGTTGGCGTACCCCTCGGACGGTCGCCCGATACCCGTCGGCTACTGCCTGATCAAAGAACGGGCAGGTACCTTCATCGTCTAACAGGGCGATGAACGTGGTGGAGTTTGGCAGGCTACCGCTGACGACGGGAGCACGCTGCTGGTTTTCAGGTCGGAGGAGGCAGCGTGCGACTGGATCTGGAACAACATTCTGTGGTGGCGTGACTTCGAGGCGCGCAGGGCCGCGCGCCGTTAATCAAAGGGTCGCGAATCAAAGGATGGGGCGTGAACATCCATGCCGAGGGGGCGACCCGGGTCTTCAGTTGTAATCGCAGCGCAGTCACAGGACATTCGTTGAGGGCGCAATACCCACAAGTAGTCGGTCCTACTCGGGTGTGCGCCTACCATACGAAGATGGACTTCTCGCTCAACGAAGATCAGCTCTCAATCCAGAAGGCCGCCAGGGAGATTTCTTCGGCTTTCGATGATGCGTACTGGGCCAGGTGCGATGCGGAGCACGAGTTCCCGTGGGACTTTTATAACGCGTTCGCCCAAGGCGGCTGGATCGGACTCTCCATCCCTGAGCAGTACGGCGGCGGCGGGCAGGGAATCACCGAGGCCGCGCTGCTCCTCGAGGAGATCGCTGCATCCGGCGCGGGAATGAACGGCTGCAGCCCGATGCACTTATCCATCTTCGGGATGAACTGCGTGACTCAGGCCGGTAGTGAGGCGCTCCGTGAGGAGATTTTGCCCGGTGTCGCCAGCGGTGAGCTTCATATTTGCTTTGGCGTCACCGAACCGGATGCTGGTACCGACACGACCCGCATCAGCACCGTGGCCCGACGCGACGGCGACGATTACCTCATTAGCGGCCGCAAGGTGTGGATCACCAAAGCTGGGCAGAGCCAAAAAATCGTGTTACTCACCCGCACCACGCCGCGTGCGGAAAGCCGCCGCTCCACCGACGGCTTCTCGGTGTTCATCGTGGACCTCGATGACTCCAACATCTCGGTCGCACCGATTCCCAAGATGGGGCGCAACGCAGTTGCCTCGTACGAAGTCGTCCTGGACAATGTCCGAGTACCGAGCTCCCGCCTGGTCGGCACTGAGGGGGAGGGTTTCAAGGTCCTGCTTCATGGGCTGAACCCCGAGCGGATTCTGCTGGCCCATGAGTCGCTCGGAATTGGCCGGGTGTCGGTGCATCGCGCCGTCGAATACGCCAAGGAGCGCGAAGTCTTCGGCCGGCCAATCGGCCAGAATCAAGGCATCGCTTTTCCCCTTGCTCAGGCATACGCGCAACTCGACGGTGCCGAATTAGTCGCACGCAAAGCCGCCTGGATGTACGACCAGGGTATGGAGTGCGGACGCGAGGCCAATACCGCCAAACTGCTCGCCGCCGACGCTGCCTTCTTCGCCGCGGATCGCGCCGTCCAGACTCTTGGCGGCATGGGTTACTCCTTGGAATACCCAGTTAGTCGATTCTTTCGCGAGGCCCGGTTGATGCGGATCGCGCCGATCACCCAAGAGATGGTGCTCAATTACATCAGCCAGCACGTATTGGGCCTGCCACGCTCGTACTAGTGTGAGCATCGTGAGCATTCTTGGAACACGCGTTCTGCGCACCGAAGATCCGCGATTTTTGACCGGCACCTCAATCTATGGTGCCGATCTGCGCGATGAGCGACTCGAAGGTGCGCTGTATGCACATTTTGTGCGAAGCGACATCGCGCACGGCAAATTACTCAGCGTTGACACTGATTCTGCACGCAAGGCACCTGGTGTCGCCGCGGTCTATGCGGCGAACGATCTGTTGATGTTGCCGATTCCGCCGGCGATGCGTCCTACCGAAACCAAAATGAATCGGCAGCCGCTCGCATATGACGTCGTGCGCTTTGTCGGTGACCCAATCGCGGTCGTCTTTGCCGACACCCAAGCGCACGCCGCAGATGCGGCCGAACTGGTAGAGGTGGATTACGAATTTCTTCAGGCAGTAGTTGATCCCCGCGACGCGCGCGACGGCAACGTGCTGCTGTTTCCGGAGACCGGCACCAACGTGACGGTGCAGCATGGCTATAGCAAAGAACCTGATACAACACTTTTCGACGATTGCGAAGTGGTCCTTACCCAGGAAGTTCTCAATCCCCGGCTCGCCGTCGTCCCACTCGAAGGCCGATCGGGCGCGTGCGCGTGGGGCGAGGATGGTCGGTTAACTATCTGGACCAGTAATCAGGGCGCGCAGGGCGCCAAAAAGGAGCTCGTGCTGATGCTCGGGCTGACTGCAGACAAAGTGCGGGTCATTACCGCAGATGTCGGGGGTGGTTTTGGCGCGAAGGCCGGCGCAGACGCTGAGTACGCGATTATCGCCGCGGCTTCGCGCAAGCTCGCTAGGCCGGTGCGCTGGCACGAAGACCGCACCGAGAATCTGGTCGGCATGACTCATGGTCGTGGCCAGATCCAGACGCTCACCATCGGTGGGTCTCGCGAAGGCAAGATCGAAGCATACCGATTGGACATATTGCAGGACTGCGGCGCCTACCCGCGCTCGGGTGCTGTGTTGCCGACGATGACGCGCCTGATGGCTCCGGGCGTATACGACATTC
>JBDTCL010000220.1:0-16126 GCA_039923595.1 Antricoccus sp.
AATCGATGCTGAACAGGTCGACGTCGAGGTGCACGTCGGCCCGGAAGGGCAGCTACTCGACGTACTGCTGCAACGGTGGAGCAACCCCGGCGGTGAACCGTTCGGGTACCACCCGTTCGGGGTCACCGTCGAGGCAGAACGCACCTTCGCCGGCATCACCATCCCCTCGACGGTGCGGGCTGGGTGGTGGTGGGGTACCGACCGGCAGGACAAGGGCGAGTTCTTCCGCGCCCGCATCACCGACGCGACCTTCCACCCATGAGCCGTTGGCCCGCCCGAGCGGCGGTCGTGGCCGGCACCGGCGTTGTACTGCGGCGGCGCTACCTACAACGGCGCGCCACCGGCGAGGAGGTGCGCACCGCTGCGCCCGGTAACCGGCTAGTGGCCGACTCTGGACCCGCTCCCCTTGCCGCCAGCGTGGACCTGTACTGGCTGCCGCTGGGAGCTGGCGGACGTTTCGTGCGGCTGAACGGTCGCGCCTTCGAAACAATCGACGCCCTTGTGCACCGCCGCCGACGATGCGATCTCTACCACTCAGCACTGGAGGTCCGACTCGGGGACGACCGCTTCGTCATCGAACAGGGACCGGTCTGGAACAACAAGGTCGCGGAGCGCGGCGTGGTGTGTGAGGGGGCTGTCGGATCGGTATGGCTGGGCCGGAGCCGCCTGTTCCGCTACGAGGTTCGATGCTGGAACGACGGGGTGATCCCCGACGTAGCAGAGGCGTTCGCGAGTCCGGTTCGGGTGAGCTGCGACCCTGACGATGCCCGCCGGATACTCGACCTCGTACACGAGGTTCCGCGAGCGACCTGGGGCCGCGACGAGCTGCAGACCGGCGAGATGTGGAACTCCAACTCGCTGATCTCCTGGCTGCTCGCACGCAACGGCCACGACATCCAAGCAATCACCCCGCCGCCGCAGGGTCGCGCCCCTGGCTGGAGCGCCGGGCTCATCATCGCCGAACGACAATTGCGAACCCTCCCGCACGAACGGACAGTCCACCATGCGCCACGCCCAGGTACGTGATGGAAATTCCCCGGTTGCGACCACCGCCACGACCAACCGCCCACGATGAGGATGCGGCTGCAGACACCACCGGAGCTGGGTCCAGGAAGGATCTGCCATGAACCGGAGCAACAGTTCAGCGGTTAACTCCCGGATGTCCTCGTCCTTGCCAGAGCCCGTCACGTTACCTGCGTTGTGGGCGTGGCTGGCGTTCGTGGTAGCCGTCCTTGCTGCTGCCGCGAGCGTCGTGGGGCTACTTGTTGCAGACCGAATTTATGGCAAGGAGACCGTCATGCTTGCGGACGCGGCCACCGCTCAAGACATCGTGACGCTGCTGGTCGTCGTGCCCCTGCTGGGATTAATGTCGTTGCGGGCCCGGCGCGGCTCACTGGTGGCCGTCCTGTGCGTGCCAGGCATCCTAGCGTTCACGACCTACAACTACGCAATCTACGCTTTCTCGATTCACTTCGGCCCGCTATTTCTGGTCTGGATCGCCGTTCTCGGCCTGTCGATCTTCGCTCTGGTGGGTGGGTTGGCGACCGCGGACATCTCAACGATCAAACGTCGGTTCGCTGGCCGGACGATGACGTTCACCGCCGTCTTCCTGATCGCGGTCGCCGGGCTATTCGCCTTGCTGTGGCTTAGTGAGATCGTGCCCGACATGCTCGCTGGCAAGCCGTCGCACAGTGCGAACGATTGGAAGATCCCCACCAACCCGGTGCACGTGTTGGACCTTGCCTTCTTCCTCCCTGCGGTCATCACGACCGGTGTGCTGCTACGACGCCGCCACCCGCTCGGCTACGCAACCGTCCCCGGCCAACTCGTATGGCTCGCACTCACCTGTTTACCGATCCTGATCACTCCGCTAGTCGCAGCCGGCCGCGGACACAACGCAGGTTGGTCCGTCACTATCCCCATCGGTGTCTTCCTCGTGACCATCCTGGTGGTGCTCATTCAGCTGCTTCACCGCCTCACCGTCAACCCAAAGACCTCCGCGGAGGCGGCCCGATGACACCGGTACCCGAAACAGTTCGAAGCTACACAACTGGGAACACGTATGCGCTGACTGCGGACACCCGGTGCGGCAGTTCACCCTCGCCGGACTGGACGGCTCGACGCGCCGGTGCGCCGTTATTTGGTCTGGATAACCGCCCTCATTGCAACCGGTTGACTCGTGCGGCCGAGTGAGCATGCGCGGAAGCACCCAACTTGGGCGCTGGTTACCGTGTCAAGCCCGTCAGGTCCTCAACGACACGTCGGATTCATCTAGGCCGCCCGGGTTCGGACGGATCATCACCGGCCCCGACCGATCTCGGAAAGCAACGCTGTTACCCAGTTGGACGCGGCTCCTCAAGCCGAGAAATATGGCGCGCCCGGGACCCGCCACCAGAGTGTGCCGCCGCGAAAGTTTGGGCCAGTCAACCCGGAGTCTCCGGGTGATTTACAGCCTACAACCCAGTCCTGCTGCGAAAGTAGGGAACCATGACCGTGCCACCATCGCCGGACTACCCGGCCGCGTCGATGTCGACTACCAAGAGCAGCACAACCGCGTAACGACGCTGTTCGCGTCTTTCTGCTCATTCCTATCGGGATCGTGATTGCCATCCTCAACTCCGGAGCGCCCGGGACGGTGTATGACCGAAGCGGCGCGGTCGTTGCTACGACGAGCGGGAGCATCGCCGGCGGATTGTTCCTGGCTACGCTGCTAATGATTCTCTTTCAACAGCGCTACCCACGCTGGTGGTTCGATTTCGTCCTAGAGCCCCCAGCTGACTCGGTTCAGCACCCGACGGGTACCTCTCCACGGTCGACGAGCAGCGTATCCATCGTGACCTTGACTGCCCCGATGTCCGACGCGACCTGAACCGCTGGCTGCCGCTGGTGAAGTGGTTGCTGGCGACCCCGCACCCGCTCGTGCTTAGGGTGTGCTGTCGCACGGCGCCGCCGTCGCAGTCGTCATCGCCTGGTGCGCGGTTCTGTTCACCGGGCGCTACCGCGGCCGTTATTCGACTTCGTCGTGAGGTGTTGTGCCCCTCGTTGCTGGTCGTCGGGTTCAGGTGACTGCGACGCCTGCCATCATCAGCACCGCGAGCAACAGGCATGAGGTGATCGCCAGACCAGGATGGCGCCACTTCCCTGATCGCAGTGCTGGCCAGCGCCATCCGAGTACGGTCGTGGCCCCTACCGTAAGCGCTGCGTAGCCAAGCCAGATCGGGAAGGGGTCGAGGGCCCCCAGCAGAACAGCTGGAAGCACCACGCCTAGCAGTGCGGTCCCGGCCATGCTGCCCAGCACGTTCGCGAGAGCACTTTGGCGGGTGGGTTTGTGCCGGAAGTTGCGCCAGATGCCCCACACTGTCCACGCGGGAACGCCGATGGCGAGCATGCCAGTGAGGACCAGGACGACGGTGTCACTCATGTCTAGGCCCCTTCGTCGAGGAGAGTCTTAACGAGATCGCCCTGCAGCATCAGCAGCTGTGCCCCGGTGGGTGCGGAGTTGACGAGGTAGGCCAGTCCGCGCCCGGTCCGGGGACAGTAGCCGACGAAAGAAGAATGGGATCCGGTGAGTCCGTTGTGAAAGATGAGGTCCTCTCCGCCGGGCGTCGTGGCGAGGATCCAGGTGATGGCGACCTTAGCGTCGGGCATCCACGGCAGGATCGGTGCTGGTGCCACCGGCTGCAGCCCGGCAGCTCCAGGCTGGTGCCCGTCCCTCGTCAGACGCATCCAAGTGGCGATATCCGCACAGGTGGACCACATGCCGCCGCCGGGTGCCAGTCCGTTCAGAGTCCACGGCTCGGCGGGACGTCCGCCGAGTAGTCCCTTCTCCCATCCGCGGGGTAAGCCGGCCCGGGTAACAGGGAGGGAGGTATCTGTCAGGTCCAGCGGCGTGAGGATCCGCTGGGCAAGAAGCTTCTTGTAAGTCGTTCCTGCTCGGCGGCCCAGCAGATGGGCAAGCAGGGCAATGCCGGCAGTGGAGTAGGAGAATGTCCCTCGGCCCTTCAACCGCTGACCAAGAATGTCGATCACCGTGTCCGCGGCGTCCTGGCGTGCGCCGTCGGCGTGGAGCAGCCCGAACCACAAGTTACGGCTGCGCGTCTGGGTTGGGGTGAAGTCGGGCAGACCCGAGGTGTGCGAGGCGAGCTCCTGCAACGTCACGTCGGCTAGGTCCGATTGGTCCGCATCGATCAGGTCACCAACGGTCGTGTCGAGCGTTACCTCCTCCTTCAAGACCATGTCCATCAGGACCGCCCCGCAGAACGTCTTTGACAAGGAGCCGATCCCGAACAGCGTCCGTTCATCGGCACCAATGCCGGCGTACGTGGTGGTGTCGCCGTGGAGGTAAGCGAGTGCAACCCGATTGAGCCCGCGCAGGTGAGGCTCCGCCCGCGCCAGCAGGGCGGGATCTCCAGTGCGGCCCGATGCCGGGCTCACCGGATGAGGCCCGACCAAAGCGAGCAGACCCGCCGCGCTTAGTCCCGCCCCGGCAGCGAGCAGAGCCCTCCTCGACATCACCGGCAGAGGGGCCGAGCCCTGGTAGCGAGACGACTCCTCGCGCTGCCCATCGTCACGAACGGCTGCCATCACAGACTTTCCGAACGAAGCGGATCTGTGATGTGACCGGGCCTCCGGCGTGCTCCCTGCATCACGAACTCCGATCTCCCAGCTTCCACGAGCGGGACAGAAACCACCCTCACCGCTACTACTCCACCTTCCCATTCACTCAAACACAGGCTTGCGGCGCTGGGGAGAGTCGAAAGTCCCGAACGACGCTTCGCCGATTACATGGGGCCTGCAAGATAAACGGTGAGTGGGATACGTCCGATCCGCTCAACCCTGGAGGCGAGTGAGTGCGTCGATTCTCATCTCAGCGAGTCCAAGAACCAGACCTAGACCATGCCGCGCGGTATTTCACCTGCTCACCAAAGAGCGACTGACCGCAGGTACCGACTCAAACCGGGCGCCCGTAAGTGGGACAGTCAGCAGCGCGGTCCACAGGCTCGCAACGGTACCGACGCGAGCGAAAGTATCGATGGGCTCGGCATCGAACGACCACCGTGGATCTGACGCCGCTAACGCTCCCGGGTCGGCGGCCGTTCCCCGTCGAAGCGACCGGTGACACGGCCAGCTTCGTTCTCAACAACGCTGGTCACGGCTTGACCACGGTCGAGCAGGCGTCGGCGGTTCACCACCGCGATCACCACGGCAGCGGCCACGAACAGCCACATGTCCCAGGGTTGACCATTGGGCCAGAACGGACCGTTGACCTGCGCGTGAAAGAGGAAGGCAATCAACAGGCTGCCGCCTGAGGCATTGAACATCACTGTCAGGATCACGCTGATCGCGATCACGCCGAAGAAGAACGGCCAGAACGCCCATCCCGATTGCTTGGTACCGCTGAGCAGAAACGACGGCGCGTGCCAAACCGCCGCAATCAGGCCGAGGATCAAGCTCGCCCACAGCGGCGACCAGCGACGCTGCAGCAGGGGTAGGGCGATGCCACGCCAGCCCAGCTCTTCGATCGGACCGATCAACAACATCGCTGCTAGTGCCGGCAGCACTGCGGACCAGGAAGTGACATCCTCCGGGCCCATATTGTTGCCTACCAGAGCCGCACCGGCGTAGTAGACCGCCGGCAGACCCAGCAACAGCACCAACCACCAGATAAGGGGCATCCGCCACAGGGTAAACCGTCGAAAAAAACTGCGCAGGCCCGCAATGCCGGCATGCCGCCAGACCATGGCGACCCCGACGATGCCGGGGGCATAGACCATCAGGATGAAGACCGGATTGGTGTAGCCCATCTTGCCGAATATTTTCTCAATCGGCTCCTGGAAGATGACATAGGCGATGCCCATTCCCCAGGACAGAACGAAACTGGCCACGAAAAAACCGATCAGAGAGCGTTTGGTGAACGCCCTTCCAAGAACCCGTCCCTCATGCGCAACCTTGGTCATCATGCCCCTATCTCCTGCGTTATTGGCGGTTTATGTGGCCAGTCGCGACTAATCACGCTGGGATCGCTGCCGCCCTGGTCGAGATGAAACGATGGATTGTCGATCATCAACGCCGCGTAGGCGGCCATCCGCAGGGCCCAGCGGACCATTCCGAGATGAGGTCGAACAGACTCCCTGGCATCGAACCGTCTCCTGCTTATTCTCGTGGACTGCCGCAGCAAGCGCATAGAGCCAAACGTCCCGTACTGCTTTGCGTATCATCGCCGAGCTGCGCGGTGTAGCTTCGCCTTCTTTGAACGGGGCGTAACGCGGAACGCGACGGGATCGGCCGCGGAACACACTGACCTGCGGATCGGTAAAAGCAGACACTGAATTCTTTGGCCATCTTTGGCATCTGCGTAGTGTCAGTCGGAAGGAGGCTGTTGTGAAGGAACAGAAGTCCTATGAGCAAGTCGCCGCCGTCAGGCGCCCGACGAGGAGTCGTTCCTTCTCGACTGGTCCATCTTCTACTGTCCCGGCGGCTGGGTATCCGGTTCGCCACGCTGCTCAGCCTCGGGATCGTCACTTTCGTCCTTTGCCAAACTAACGCCTACTGGTGGCTACCCGAGGGCCTGCTGTCTGGGGCAGTCTTGGAGCGCTCGCTACCGGCGACAAGCCCGCCCCTAGCTTCGGGGCCGAGTGGGCGCGCATTGCGGCCTTCACCATGTTGATCCTTCTTCTTCTTCACGTGACAGCCCACCTCATCCGATTGTCCAACGGGTGCCTCCGGGCTACAACACCGTCATCGTGATGCAGGGCCACTTCGGTCTCATCACCGGAACCAACTCCTTTACGCTCCGGTCCGAAGAAGGCGCGATTGCGCCTTCGATCTACTGGCTCGTCACGCCCGGCTTCTACGAGTTCGCGGCCTACGCGCTGGCCCCGGTAGCGACATATGAGATCAGCAGATGGCAAGACGTCAGGATCGAGGGCAAAACGAAGGCGGTTCGGTTCCAGCCATCGGAGGGAGGATGGCGTAACCCTCAGGTGAGAGTCGGGCTGGCCGTAGCGGTTGCGATACTGCTCTCGGCGAATGGCTGAGAAGCCAGCCGCATCGTGGGACTTTGACCTGGATCCGCGACTGCCCTGCTTGGAGAACCGTGGTCCATTGCTTAAGAGATTGGGAGGTACGCCCGGCCGTACTCGCCCAGGCAGGGGTGATGACAGACGTCTGATCGGCGGGAAAGTCGAGCGCCGCCACCATGGAAGCGACCTGTCAAGGTCAGTGGGCTGATGTCGGCTCCTTCGCGTTCAGGGAATCGGCGGCCGCGCGCAAGAGAAAGGCAAAGATCGCGAGAACCGCGCTCGTGATCCATCCACCGAGCGCGGCGGGGGCGGGCACCCACAACAGGAGGATGACGCCCGGCGCGATCAGGGCCATCGACAGGTACGCGAACATCCGCATGCCGTAGAGGAAGACAAAGGGGAGGTAGTGCGCACCGACGATCACCATGCTTGCCGGGAAGAATAGCTCGCCGCGACCTGCCAGCATTGCCACGACGACCACGAGGCCGATAGGTACTGTGAACGCGATCTGCATCGCCAGCGCCGACATCGGATGCCCGGTGGGCAACGATGCTGAGCGCCCAGTAAATCGGATGCTGAGCCAGGTGAGCGGGAAGATCAAGGTCCCGCCGAGGAAGAGCACGACGACGGCACCCCCGGTGGAGACCCATGTGGCCATTGCGGCCGCCGATAGCCACACCACCGCAGATACCAGTTGACCGTAGAAACCGCCCGCATAGAGGCGGCGCACTTCGCCTTGCGCTTCGACTATCGACATTCGTGGCCTTCTTCACCAGCGTGGTTAATGAGGTTCTCCCACGATCGTGGAGGTTCCTTAAGCCGCCTCCGGTCGGCGTACGGCGGTGGGTGTCGAACGAGACCGGCGACATCATCGGAGCCGAACTCATGCGGCGGACTCTGCCGGATCAGCTTTTCGCTCCTAGACTGCCGCTCTATTTGGGATGACATTGCCGATCGCCCGGCTCGGCGCCGACCGGTTGCGCACCCGCTGCATACTTCGATCGAGGTGTCTAAGTAGTTCCAGGATCATCACGCTGCCAGCCTATGCATCCCCCGTGGCCACGCGGCCATCCGTCGCTGCCGCGCGTGCCATCGGCAGCGAGGATGGCCTACCGAGTGATCTTTCTCCTGAAGACGAGAACGGCTATAGCGAACACCATGACCGCGTAGCCTATGCACCAGGCCAGGTGCGGCATGATGCTGGCGAAATCGCCTGCGGTTGCGGCCTGCGCTGCTTCGACGGGGTGCGAAAAGGGCAGGGCATCAGCGACAGCTTTGAACCCACCGCCAATCAGCTGTAGCGGCAGCCAGATGCCACCGAGGAATCCTGCGACGTTGATCAGGAGTGCGCTGCTTCCGCCCACTTGGTTAGCGGTGAAGAGTGCGCCCATCAGTAATCCGCAACCGATGAAGAAGACGGCCACGGGGAGCAGCACCACGATTGCGAGCAGCACGTTCCAGGTCACCGGCAGTCCTAGGGTGAACGCCGCAACGAAACATGTCGCGGTCTGCACCAGGGCAACGCCTAGCAGCGGCCAGGTGTAACCCGCGAGGAAGTCAAACGCGGTCAGGGGTGCCGCTCGTAGCCTTGCCAGGAAGGAGCTCTCCCTGTCTCCGGCGAGTAGCATCCCGGAGAACAGCGAGATGAAAGTGAGACTGAACATGGCGATCCCGGGCCCGATGCGCCCGATGTCAAACTGCGCGACCGGAACGCTGCTGTTGATGGCACTGAATACAAATAGCATCACCAGTGGCAGGCCGATCATGAAGAGAAGTGAAAGCGGATCGCGCAATAACTCCTTGGTATTTCGGCCTGCAAACACGAGTGCCTTCATCGTTCGTCCCCCGTCCCGGTGAGCGCGAGGAACGCGTCCTCAAGGGTATCAACGCCTGCTGTCAATTGCAGCTCCGCAGCCGTGCCGAGGGCCACCAAGCGTCCGTCGCGCATGATGCCGATCCGGTCGGCATGCGCCTGCGCCTCTTCGAGGTAGTGGGTTGTCAGAATGATGGTGGTGTCGCCCTTGATGTCGTTCAAAGCCCGCCAGAGAGCGCGTCGAGTACCGACGTCCAGCCCAAGCGTCGGCTCGTCAAGGAACACGACCCGTGGCCGGGAGATCAGGGCCATCGCGACGCTCAGCCGGCGCTGCATTCCCCCGGAGAGCGACTTGGACCTGTCATTCGCGCGGTCCGACAGGTGCAGTGCCGCCATCATCAGCTTCGCGCTCAGCCGCGCTTCGGTCTTGGTTTCGCCGTAGAGCCGGGCCATGAGTTCGAGATTTTCCGCAACCGAGAGCTTTAGAGCGACGGCGGTCTCTTGCGGCGAGAGGTTGATCGTCCGCTTGACCGCTCCCGGCTCGGTAAGAATGCTGTTGCCGAGTATCAATGCATCACCACTGGTCGGCATCAGGAGGCAACACAACATCTTGATCACCGTCGTTTTGCCCGCGCCATTCGCACCGAGCAGCGCGAAGACTTCGCCCTCATCGACTGAGAGTGACAGGGCGTCCACCGCACGGCGACTCTTAAAATCCTTCGTCAGGTTGATCGTCTGGATCGCTGCCACGTGCTCAAGTCCCCCGTCATAGTGCCCACCAAGAGGTTTCCCCGCCGACCAACGCTAGTGAGCAATTGCGGTGCAGAGGCCCTCGGAGCGGATTGCGGCCGTTAGATGATCATTCCCAGAAAAGTGGCGCACCAGCAGGGCCAAACGTCCCTTCTTCATTGATCGGCGTTGCTGAACACCGATCGATGGTGGTGGCGCGGCAGGGATGCCGAGAGGAAACCGTGCACCCGGCGACAACCGTTACCTAGCAGGTGGTTTCGCTCAATTGCGATGTCGCTGACTACTTCGGGCTAGTCTGAGAATATGCCCCGACGCTCGCCCTCTCTGCCGAATATTGGTGCTTTCATCTTGACCGTCGTGGTGCTCACGACCGTGGTGATCCTGGTGATCTATGCCTTCACGAGTTCCTGGGCAGGCGGCGCGGTCGTCGGTGGAATCGCCGGAGTAGTAACCGTTGCGCTCTATCCGATTATCTTCCGGTCGAGGATCAGGCGCACTCGCGAAGACTCTTGAGCCAGCACGGGCGCGTTTTCGTCTCTTGCGGCGTGCGCATACGACCTCGGGCGTATGGGTGGGGGCGCACCACCTGGCACCGTGCCGAAGTGAGGACTTTCGACCCTTCCGCGCGGCCCGGCCCGGCAACTACCGTCGGGTAACGGACGTAATTCGCCTGAGTTTTGTTTGTCGTCCGCGATTTTTGAGTGGGTGCTCGTTGTGAGCAATGCCGTCATGGGCCTGGCGCCCGTCATCGAACGGGTTCTCCGTGCACCAGCCGCTTGGGCACCCCCTCTAGGGCCGCTACGTGAAGGCCGAACATTTCGTGCCCTCACCACTCACCTGCTCGACGTCAGGCATCGTTTCCCGCATCGGGTAGCGCGCTCAAACCGGGCGTTGGCAGGACTTGTCAAACTGCCGATCACGGTCGCCGGGGTCGTCGCCATCGCGGTTCTGCTTCGGGGACGGTACCTGCGGTGGGGAGCCACCGACGAAGAGCGGACGCGTGCCATTTCTGGCGACGAAATCCTGCCAGCGGCAGATCAGTCGGCGACGCGTGCGATCGCTATCGCAGCGGCCGCGGATCGTGTTTGGCCATGGATTGCGCAGCTTGGCCAGGGAAAGGGTGGCTTTTACTCCTATGACTGGCTAGAGAACCTGGTCGCGAACATCGACATTCACAATGCCGATCAGATCGTGCCCGAATGGCAGCACCTCGTCGTCGGTTCGGAGGTCCGTCTTGCCCCCGAGCTGCCGTTGCAAGTCGCGATCTTGGACGTGGGCCGCGCGCTCGTCCTGCGCGGAAATGTCCCGATGGGACAGGACGCCCCACCATACGACTTCACCTGGGCCTTCGTGCTGCAGCCACAACCAGACGGGACGACGCGGCTCGTCGTGCGCGAACGGTACGCGTACTCACACCGATGGGCAGCGCTAATCGTTCAACCGGCACAACTTGTCAGTTGCTTCATGAGCCCGGAAATGCTGCGCGGGATCAAGACAAGGGCAGAACGCCCTTTGCCTGCCGTGAACGGCACCACCCAGAGACCGCCGCCGCTCACAGCGGACCGTCCGGTGCGGACTCCGACCGGGTCGATCTGATCACGGCCATCCGGTGGACCGGCCACTGAGCATCGAGACGGCCCCTCGTCATTTTCTTGGAAGGAACCCCTATCGTGAAGACATCACGTATCGTCGCCCTGATCATCGGATGCCTACTGCTCTTGCCGGGCCTCGGCCTGCTGTTCGGCGGGGGTGCCCTGGGACTTGCCTACGCCACCGCGCGCAATGAATCCGGTTACTTCCAGTCGAGGCTAACCAATCTGCAGACCCCCACCGAAGCCATCACCGCCCAAACCCCCACTCTGACGACTGATCTGAAAACGTCGACCTGGTTAATCGATGCACTGGACACCGATCTGCGGCTGCGCGTGACTGCGGCAAGCGGCGACGCACAAACCTTCATCGGTATCGGCCCCGCAGCCGACGTCGATGCCTATCTGCGCGGCGTCGCCCACGACGAAATCGTTGGTCTCACCAATGGCATGCCGGTATACCGCGCCAGCACCGGCAATTCAACGGTCGCTGCGCCAACGGATCAGAACTTTTGGATCGCAACGACTGCAGGGGTAGGAACACAGCAACTTAGCTGGCACCCGACCGATGGCCGGTGGGCGGTCGTAATCATGAACGCGGATGGTTCCCCCGGTATTGCCGCCGCCGGGACAGTAGAGGTCCGAGCTGGGTTCCTGCTTCCGCTGGCGGTGATCCTGTTCGTCCTTGGGGTTCTGATCAGCGCCGGGGCCGTTGTTTTGATTGTCATCGCGATGGGCTGGCGCAGCACCGGGAGCAACCAGGGGTGGTCACCGGGATCGGGCGGCGCGCTCGCACTCGGCCAGACCGGGGCGGCGACACGTGAGCATCCCGTCGTGCTCACCGCTAACCTGGATCCGGACCTTTCGCGCTGGCGATGGTTGGTGAAGTGGTTCCTGGCCATCCCGCACTATGTCGTGCTCGCGTTCCTGTGGCCGGCGTTCCTAGTGGTCACTGTCATCGCCGGTTTTGCCATCCTGTTCACGGGCCGCTACCCCCGTCCGTTGTTCGACTTCACCAGCGGTGTCCTGCGGTGGACGTGGCGGGTGTCCTACTACGCCGCCAGTGGCGGTCTCGGAACCGACCTATACCCACCTTTCACCCTTGGGCCTGCCGCGCACTACCCGGCAGTGCTGGACATCGCCTATCCGCAAGGGCTTTCCCGGGGCCTGGTTCTGGTCAAGTGGTGGCTGCTGGCCCTCCCGCATTACCTGATCGTCGGGCTGTTTGTGACCAATTGGTGGGGGTGGACATCAACTGGCGAGCGGTTCGCATTCGGTCCGGTCGGCAGTGGTGGTCTGCTGGGACTGCTGGTCGTCATCGCAGCCGTCATCCTGCTGATCACCGCGAAGTACCCGAAGGAGCTGTTCGCCCTCATCGTGGGGTTAAACCGGTGGATCTACCGCGTCGTTGCCTACGCCGCCCTGATGACCGACCAGTACCCGCCGTTCCGCCTCGACCAAGGCGGATCCGAACCCGCGGCGCCACCACCTGTCCTGCCGACCGCCGGACCGGCGGACCCGCGGGTGCCGGAACCAGTGGATACCAGGACAGCGTGATGACACCGACATGACCGAGTTGGGCAGGGACCTTGTCCTCTACCCGATCATGTTGTGTCTGCCTAGTCTCGATGTATGACGAGAAAGGCTCCGAGCCGGAGCCGCAGGTGGCTGATCCGCCATCCGTTCACGGTGTTCGTCGGCCTGGCGTATGCGTTCTCCTGGAGCATGTGGTTGCTGGCAGCAGTCGGCGGCGGCACTATTCCGTTTCTCCTCGGAGGGTTGGGACCGATTCTCGCGGCCGGCGTGGTGACCCGGCTCACCGGTGGATCGTTGCGCGCGTGGTTGCGACCGGTGTGGCACTGGCAGGTGCGCCCACGATGGTGGGTCTATGCGCTCGGTCTGCCGGCCCTGCTGTATGTCGTGGTCAATCTCGTGCTTCAGCTCGGCGGGTCGCCGGTCGACTGGTCGCTCGCACTCAGCCGGCTTCCTTCATACGCCGGGACGTTCGTGTTCGTCCTGTTCCTAGGCGGAGGCATGGAGGAGCCGGGCTGGCGTGGGTTTGGACTGCCGTTGTTGCAGCAGCACCACTCGCCGATGCGGGCGACCCTATTACTCGGCCTCGTCTGGGGGGTGTGGCACATACCGCTCTATGGCCCAGCCGGCTTCGTCATACCACTGGTGCTGGCCTTCTTTTACACAGTGTTGTGGAACCGGACGCAGAGTATCGGCTTGTGTATCTTGCTCCATGCCAGTTTCACGCCCGCCCAGGAACAACTGATCTTGATGACACGCGACAAGGCCTACACAACCGCCCTGGATGCCCCCGATTGGACAATCCTCGGCACATACCTCGTCGCCGTCCTGATAGTGATCGCGCTCACCAAGGGGCGTCTCGGGATGGTCGACGACGTGGCACCAGCTTTCGATGGTCCGCTCTGACAATGTGAAGGCAGATTCCAATGGGCGTCGCAACACGATCGCGATACAGGCTGACTCCCGTGTTGGCGTGGGCCGTGATGCGGTCACGATCGGCCTGCTCGACCCGCTGTTAGGGCGTCGCCTGCACTGACCACGGCCTAACCTTTTCCATCAGCGTCACGAGCACTGATGGCACACAAAATTAACCACCCTCATCGCTGATGTAAGGCACAGAACAGGACCCCTACTTCTCAGTACCCAAGATGACAAGACTCGTGAGCCGAAAGTATCCTGCTGAAACGGCAGTCCAAGGATTCACGACGCTTCGATAACTTCTAAATCTCTGCCATGCGAGCCTAGCTAGAAAAGCTTATGGCGGTGGTCGCAATATAAATCAGCGCAAAAAGAGTTGCCGGAATGAGCGACAGGTAGTTCTCCAGGTAAAGCCCCACGCAGATGAAATAGGCAGACGGTAAGACCGCCATCATCAGAAGGAGCATCGGAGTGATCGGCGTAGTGAAATACACCACCCGCAGAGCCAGGTAACCGATCAAGCACGCGACCCCCACCGCAGCGATGACTCTCTTATTACTATCGGTACTAGTTTCGGATTTTCGGCGCGTATTCACGACCAGTATGAGCAAGGCAATCATCAGTGACTGGCATACGGTTCCGATCGCCTCGACGAACGGTAAAGCGGAGTCGTTCGCGGGCGGCGAAGCCGTCAGAGCGATGAACCCCAAGCAACCGTTAAAGCCATACTCATCCCGCGCGCGCACCAGGCTCTAGGAACGGCCCCGAAACCCACTTCCGAGGGAAGGGCACCGTTACCGACACTCCTACAACGGTGGCACCTTGGCTTTGCGACGTAGGAAGGGTGTGGGCCAGGCGCCGAGTGCGAGTACGGCAAGGACTGTTTGGATCAATCCGGTGGCGAAGTAGATGCCCTGGAGTGGGGACCACTCCAGCATCATGGCAATCTCGACGAAGATCCAGATCATCATGATCAGTCCGGCGGCTGCGTGCAGTGCCCACGCCAGTGCGAACCTGCCGTACTGAGCGATCAGCGCGAGCGTCTGGGAGCCGCCGACGAGGACGCCGAGGATGATGCCGGGCCAGAAGTAAGAGGTGAAACCGCTGCCCTCGATCCACTCCAACGGGAAACCGAGCCCGCCACCGAGGGTGAGCCCCACCATCCCGGCCAGAGCTGACAGCAGATTGAACCACGCCACCGCGGACACCGCGATGCGGATGGTGCGCCGTGGGACCAACTGCGACCTCATGGCGGCCATGCTACCGGCCGCACCCGCGGTGCCCAATCATCATCGCCACCCCCGCAGGACTTGCGCAATCGGTCATACCCGCCTCCAGCTGGCCCGTCCACCGGCAGGAGGTGCCCGTACCGACGTGTTCGGTGAGATTGTCATCGGAGCACGATGAGGCTGGCAACACGGTGCGCGATGACGTGTGCGGCGGCACCAGGAAACAACGTCCCGGTCTTATGCCGTAGCCATCCCAAGAGTAGCGCGGCGACGAACTGCACAGGCAAGATCGGCCAGGATCGCGCATCGATCGACAGCAACGTGAGGTGAGGGATCAGGAACCGCGCTGCCTAGCGAAGGCTCCCCCGCAGGGAACCAAGTCGTCGCATCAGTGCCGCGCCCAGTATGCCCCGAAAGAAGACTTCCTCGCCGACCGCGCGAAGTGGGGCTGGCGTGATCGGGATCCCCAATCGACGCGATCGCGATCGTGATCTTGATCTGCAGCTGTCTCGGAGCGCGGTCCGGTCACCGTAGGGCGTTCCGCCTGCGGGCACCTGATCGGATGCCGTGCCGGACACGCATGCTGTCGCGGCTTTCCGGCTTGGCGTCGCCTTGTGATCTCGACTATATGAGATGATGAATTTGTGAATTCATAGTTGACTGATTGGGAGATCCCGCAGGTAGGTGCCGCCGCGGCGATGTCTCGCCACGAAATGATGAGATGGTCAGATCAGGGAAGAGTTCGGAATGGAAGATTTCTCGGATGCACATCGGCCCTTGTATGAGGTTAAAGCCAACCTATTCAAAGGGCTCGCCCACCCTGTAAGGGTGAGAGTGCTCGAGGTGCTCGCCGCATCCTCGGACGTTTCGGTCACGGATTTGTTGGCCGACACGGGACTTGAGGCGTCGCACCTTTCGCAGCATTTGTCGGTGCTGCGGCGGCACAATTTGGTGGTGGCTGAGCGTCGGGGAAGTCAGGTGTTTTATCGGCTCGCGTATCCGCGGGTGGCTGACCTGCTCACCGTGGCACGGTCGCTGTTGATCGAAATCCTTGAAACCACACAGCAACAGCTGGTGTCGACAGTAAACCTGCCGAACATCACAGCCGCGCAATCTCGTGTAGATCGCGATCAGAGGCTGACGTCACGGTCCGTCTCAAGGTGAGGTTCAGGAGCGTGATCGCCGCCCGCGTCGCGTCGCGCCCGTTGACTTGCCGCGCAATTCGTCGAGGACTGTCGGGATTCGAGAACTGCGGAGTGCTTCGATGACCGC
>JBDTCL010000221.1:0-2636 GCA_039923595.1 Antricoccus sp.
GACGAATTCCCATTCGCCAGCGCAGCAAACGGACGCCGTCCTCTCCAGCAAGCTCTGGGCGCAGAGCAGCGATCTGTGCATCTGAGCATCCGGCGCGTTTAGCCTTGCGCAACAGTGATTGCGTCAAGCTGGGCGCATCCATGACTTCAGCGCGCAGCTGAACTAACTGTGCGATCTGGTCCAGAAACCACGGATCGAAGCCGCTGGCCTCATGCACCTGCTCAATGCTCGCGCCCAACCGCAGTGCTCGCTCCGCGTCATAAAGTCGGCCATCGTGGGGGGTACGCAGCGCTTCAAGAACGTCGTTGAGGTTCATGTCAGCAGCGTCCGGCTGAGACCAGAATCCGGCGACAGTGGTCTCCATCGAACGCAGCGCCTTTTGGAGAGCTTCCTGGAAATTACGTCCGAGCGCCATCGCTTCACCGACACTCTTCATCGTCGTCGTGAGCGTCTGGTCGGCGCCAGGAAATTTCTCAAACGCGAATCGCGGAACCTTCACCACGACATAATCAAGCGCGGGCTCGAAGGATGCGGGTGTCTTTTGGGTGACATCGTTCGGAATCTCATCGAGTGTGTAACCGATCGCAAGCTTGGCCGCGATCTTGGCAATCGGAAAGCCGGTGGCCTTGCTGGCTAGCGCTGACGAGCGCGATACTCGCGGGTTCATCTCGATGACGACGATTCGGCCATCTTTGGGATTGACCGCGAATTGAATGTTGCAGCCGCCGGTATCGACACCGACCGCTCGCAACACAGCAATACCTAGATCACGTATCTCTTGATACTCACGATCAGTGAGTGTCAGGATCGGCGCCACGGTCACCGAGTCGCCAGTGTGCACGCCCATCGCGTCGATATTTTCGATGGAGCAGACGATGACGACGTTGTCCTTGCGATCACGCATCAACTCCAGCTCGTATTCTTTCCAACCGAGAACACTTTCCTCGATCAGTACTTCGGTGGTGGGGCTTGCCTGCAGACCTGCTGCTGCGATCCTTTCCAAGCCTGCCGCGTCATAGGCCATCCCGGAGCCAGCTCCGCCCATCGTGAACGACGGCCGGATAACGACCGGATAGCCGAGATCGATGACAGTTTCGCGTGCCTCGTCCATCGTGTGGCACACCGCACTACGCGGCACGTCGCCACCGATCTCACGAACGATCTCTTTGAATTTCTGACGATCTTCGCCGCGCTGAATCGCATCGACATCCGCGCCAATCAACTCGACACCGTACTTCTGCAGCACACCAGTCTCAAATAACTTAACCGCGATGTTGAGCGCTGTCTGGCCACCAAGAGTCGCCAGGATCGCATCGGGGCGCTCGGCCGCGATTACCATTTCAACAAATTCCGGTGTTAAGGGCTCGATATAGGTCGCGTCCGCGAACTCCGGATCAGTCATGATCGTGGCTGGGTTGGAGTTAACGAGGCTGACCCGAATGCCTTCGTCACGCAGCACCCGGCAGGCTTGGGTACCCGAGTAGTCGAACTCGCACGCTTGACCGATAATGATCGGACCAGAACCGATAACGAGGATATGTTTAAGATCGGTGCGTTTAGGCATTTATTGCGCGTCCTTCTGATTGAGCGACAATGGCGGCTTTGGTGGTTTCAATCAGGTCGATAAACCGGTCGAATAAATAGGCCGCATCGTGTGGGCCAGCAGCAGCCTCCGGGTGATATTGGACGCTGAACGCAGGTACCTCTAGACAGCGAAGGCCTTCAACGACGTTGTCATTGAGCCCAATATGGCTCACTTCCGCCGCACCGAACGGGGTATCAAAAGTCCCGTCAAGTGGTGCGCGGACGGCAAAGCCGTGATTGTGAGCAGTAATTTCCACCTTCCCGGTCGTGCGATCTAGCACCGGCTGATTGATACCGCGATGACCGAACTGAAGTTTGTAAGTCTCTAGGCCGAGCGCACGACCAAGGATCTGATTACCGAAGCAAATACCAAACACCGGCAGCCGATGCTCAAGTGCCTCACTAACGAGCGTGACTTGGTGATCGGTCGTCGCCGGATCTCCAGGGCCGTTGCTGAGAAACAATCCTTCCGCGCCAGCTGCAATTACGTCGCTATAGGTCGCCTCTAAGGGCAGTACGTGCACCTCGACGCCACGCTTGGCGAGCTGCTGCGGTGTCATTGACTTGATGCCTAGATCGATTGCGGCGATAGTGAGCCGCTTGTGGCCTTCTGCAGGCACGACGTACGCCTTCGTCGTCGTCACCTCACGGGCGAGCGCGCTGCCGCTCATCTGTGGAAATGAACTGACTTTGTGCACCAGCGACTCGATATCGTCGCCCGCCTGGGCACCGGTGAAAATACCAATTCGCATGGCACCTTTATCGCGTAGATGCCGGGTGATCGCGCGCGTGTCTACAGCGGTGACGCCGACAATATTCTGAGCCTTCAGCTCGTCGCTCAACGAACGTTTCGAGCGCCAGTTTGAGGCCCGTTCGCTGATATCTCGAACAATCAGCCCCCGTGCCCAGATTCTTGTGGACTCGTCATCGTCATCGTTCCAGCCGGTGTTGCCGATATGCGGCGCAGTCATCACCACGACCTGCTGGTGGTAGGAAGGATCGGTCAACGTTTCTTGGTAACCGGTCATACCGGTGGCGAACACTGCTTCGCC
>JBDTCL010000222.1:0-2788 GCA_039923595.1 Antricoccus sp.
GGGCTCCGCGAGCACCTTCTCGATCGCGGCCAGCAATTCTGGCTGCATCTGGTTCACCGTGTCATGACCTTTGCCTGCGCCGACCGTGACGAGTAGCGGGTGCAGAATCTCGGCCAGTCGTTCGACTAGCGTTGTGGGCGCTGCGGTGTCATCGGCGCCCCAGACCAGTGCGCTGGGGATGTGTTTGAGCCCGAGTGAGCGAAGCGCCTTGTCATAATTCTCGTTAACCATTCGGACCAGCACCGGTCGCAGTGTCTGGCTCGCCGCACGGTAATCGGCGCTGCCATGGCTTTGGCGTTGCTTTTCCATTATCGAGTCGGGCACAATCTTCAGCTTGTTCAGCAACTTCGCTGCCCGGAACGTCGCCGGCGCTTTGGTTTTCGGGGCACTCCACGAGGGTCGTACTAATGGTGCTCCGGTGAGTACCAGACCATGCACGAGATCTGGCCGCTGTTCGGCGAGCAAGGCGGCAACTACCCCGCCGCGTGAATGACCCACGATCACCAGATCATTCCAGCTCCGACTATCGATTGCGGCGATCACCGCGTCGGTGTAATCGGCGGTCCCCCACTCAGAGGACGGCAGCGGTGTTTGTCCGAAACCGGGTAGATCGAGAGCGATAGCGGGGATATCGGTGGCAAGAAGCCAATCGAAATCTCGGGAGGTACGTCCCCAGCCGTGCAACGCAAGGACCTTCGGCGCCGCATCGGTATTCGATCTTCCAAAGATCGGCAAGTCACCGAGCAGTAAAGAGCGCGGCGCGATCATGCGAGCTTGGCGGCGATACTTTGAGCGTCGCGCAGCAGCCTGCCATCTGCTCCTTGCGAGGTCCATCGACCGACGGGACGTGCCGCCGCTTCTTCGATCACGTTATGTAGCAACGTCTTGAACGCCTGCTGCGGCGTGCCCGACCACAGATATTTCGACCACGATCCTGGCAGCGCGTTCAGCTCATTGACTACGAAATTGGTGCCATCGGTCATGAAGTCCAGTCGCATTACGCCGCGCGCGGGCAGCGCGGCCGCTATCGCCGATGCCGCGCCGGTCAGCTGCCGGTGCAGTTCGGGACTTAAATCCGCTGGCACCTCACGCGCTGCGCCAGCCATCCCTTCGCCACTGACGTACTTGTCCTCGTACGACAATGTGCCAGCACCCTTGCCTATTGGTCGCTCGAACTGCGACAGCTCGTGCTGGGGGAAGTTGCGCATCGCGACATTGATGTCATACCAACCGTCCAGATGCTGCTCGAGATAGGCGCCATCGGCATAAAGCGATTGCGACTTGATGAACCCGAGCGCATCATCGAACGTGGTGACAACCTCGACACCGAGCGAGGAACCACCAAAACGCGGCTTCAGCACGTACGGCCCGTCAAACATTTCTGTGATCGGCGCACCATCGGAAATCAAAATCCGCTTCGCGACTGGCAACCCTAGGCTGGCAGCAAAAGCAGCAAAAGCGAGCTTGTCCATGCAGAGCGCGGCTTGGCGCACATTCGGTCCGGTGTAATTGATCCCGGCCAGTTCCAGTAGCGCCTGCAGAGTGCCATCCTCACCGGGTGCACCGTGACAGCCGATCAGCGCGACATCAATGTCGAGTTTGGACGAGCGCAATCGACCCTTCGAATACAACCCAGAGTCGGCGCCGATCTGCCACTCCAGGTCCTTACCACCGTCCGGTACGCCGCCGGCGAATGCGCTCGCCTCAAGCGTCGGCTCGTGCAGGCTCCAGCGTCCCTGCTTGGACCAGTAAACAATCGTTGTGTCATGACCGTCTTGCGACAACGCCCTCGCAGCTTGCAGACCGGTCAGGATGCTGACGTCGTGCTCTGGTGAGGGCCCGCCGACAATGACGGTAAGGCGC
This sequence comes from Antricoccus sp., assembly GCA_039923595.1. Classification (GTDB taxonomy): domain Bacteria; phylum Actinomycetota; class Actinomycetes; order Mycobacteriales; family Antricoccaceae; genus Antricoccus. The sequence continues at coordinate 1,864 of JBDTCL010000222.1, forward strand.
TTGTTCATAGGTCCCATCCTAGGGGTGCCAGACGCGGTCGTCCGGCTATGGTGAGCGGTCAGCGGCCTAATTTCGCGTAACGCATCTCGGTGGCTTCTTTGAGTGGTTTCCACCACCAGTCGTTCTGTTCAAACCACGAGGCGGTGGCCTCGAGGCCTTCGCGCAACGTGCGGTATTGCGGCGCCCAGCCCAACTCGGTACGGATCTTGGTCGAATCAATCGCGTAGCGCAGATCGTGACCAGGACGGTCCGGTACGAAGTCGTAGGCATCGGCTGGTTGACCCATGACCTCAAGCAGCTCAGTGAGGATGTCCATATTCTGACGCTCTTCGCCACTGCCGATGAGGTAGGTTTCGCCGATTTTGCCTTTAGTGAGGATCAGCAACACCGCAGCATTGTGGTCATCGACGTGCGTCCACTCGCGCACATTGACCCCGGCGCCGTACAGCTTGGGACGTTGACCGGTGAGGATATTGGTGATCTGACGCGGTAAGAACTTTTCCACGTGGTGATACGGGCCGTAGTTGTTGGCGCAGTTCGAGATTGTGGCAGCGATACCGAATGAGCGCTGCCACGCGCGAACCAGGTGATCAGATGAGGCCTTGCTCGCCGAGTACGGGCTACTCGGATCATATGGCGTGGTCTCGGTGAATTTCTCGGGTGAGTCCAGTTCGAGATCGCCGAAGACCTCGTCAGTGGAGATGTGGTGCAGGCGCTTATCGTGCTTACGGACTGCTTCAAGAATTTCGAACGTGCCGAGGATATTGCTGCGGATAAACGGCGATGGGTCATCGAGTGAATTATCGACATGGCTCTCAGCGGCGAAGTGCACGACTGTATCGGTGGCTTTGATCAAGGTGTCCATTAATGCACCATCGGCACAGTCACCGTGAACGAACTGGATCTGGTCTGCGACGGTTTTGAG